>JAUZOF010000244.1 GCA_030706585.1 Bacteroidota bacterium | reverse complement strand
TGGTGCGGGATGCGCATACCAAGCAGCCCATCATTGCTGCGGAAATTTCAGTCCCCACCTTCAAAACCTCTGCGGTAACAGACGATAAAGGGAGATTTTCCATTAAAGTAGCCTCTCCCAAAGCTGTTTTGCGGGTGAGCGCTTACGATTATAATACCTCTGAGATCACGCTGAGAGGCAAAGACTCAGTGGTTATTGATATGTATTCTGACGGATTCAGCAACTATTACAAAAAGACAGAAGGATTGACCGGTATGGCAGATAATTCAATGATGACTGCATCCGCCAAAGGTCTAGATGATTTCAGTAAGTCAGAAGCGGTTTCGGCAGATGAAATCATACAGTCTTCGTTAGGTGGAGATGTTCGCGCAATCAGCCGCTCAGGCGTATCCGGTGAAGGAGCTTCACTGTTTATCCGCGGTATCAATTCATTGAATGCCGGCGCACAGCCTCTTTTTGTTGTGGATGGCGTGGTTTGGAATAATCAATATGATGTGGTTTCCATTCATGACGGCTTCTTCTCGAATACGTTGGATAACATTGATGTAAATGACATTGAAAACATCTCAGTACTTAAAGACGGAACCTCGCTCTATGGTAGTAAAGCGGCAAATGGTGTGATCGTGATCAAGACCAAGCGTGCTAAATCGATGGTAACGAAGATCAATCTGAGTATCCTCAATGGTATAATGGACCGGCCACAAACCCTGCCTATGATGAACGGCGAGCAGTTCCGCACTTACGCCAGTGATATGTTTGGCTCCAAAGGCCTTAGCGGAAGTGAAGTTTCTGCTTTGGGATTTATGCAAACCAATCCGACCTATCAACCTGCATATAATATCAACCATAACAACACAAACTGGACGGATGAAGTCTATCAGAGAGGTGTAAATAAGAGTTACTCTATCAACGTAACCGGTGGTGATGAAAAGGCGATGTACTACCTATCATTGGGTTATACTGGAAATACCGGAATTGTAAAAACAACGGATTTATTGCGTTACAATGCACGATTCAATGCTGACTTTAAAATGACCAACAACCTCGCTTTAGGCATGAACATCGGTTTTACCCGCAGCGAGCGTGACCTGTTGGATGATGGGACAAACAATTATACGTCTCCAACCTGGATTAGCATGTTGAAATCTCCTTTCCTGAGTAAATATAAATATACGACAAGTGGGGGATTGACGCATAACTATGCCTTTGCTGATGAGTTTGGAATCAGTAACCCTGTGGGAGTCATTAATAGTGCAGTAAACAGCCAGAAGAAATATCGTTTTAATATCGGTGTAGTTCCAACTTACAAAATTACACCAGAACTAACTCTTAGCTCTCAGTTCGATTACAGCATTGATAAAAATGTAGAAGGTCACTTCGACCCATACCAATATGTTCCGACCCGGATATTGGTTGGACTGGGTGATTTTTATAACAAAACCAGCAGTCAGGTTATGCGTAACATTGCTGTCTATGATGATACGCGATTGACTTTCGAGAAGACTTTTGATAAACTGAATCATTTGAAAGCCATGGTTGGCTGGCGTTATATTACAAACTATTATGAGTCAGATTATCTTGAAGAGTTTAATTCAAAGTCGAATAACAAAACAACAATTACAGGTGGATACCAGTTTTTGCATACTTCAGGCATCAACAACAAGACCAACTCTTTGTCAAATTATTTGAATGCAGAGTATAACTATGATAACCGCTATTTTGTCAGTGTTGCGGCTGCTATTGATGGTTCATCACGTTTTGGAAATGAGACTGATGGCGGATTCCAGCTGTTCGGTCATTCCTGGGGAGTTTTCCCTTCGGTAAATGCCGGATGGTTACTCTCATCTGAGAAGTTTATGAAAAATGTGGATGCGATTAATTACCTGAAGCTTCGTGCCGGGTATGGCCTGACCGGAAATGATGGAATCCAGGATTATCAATCGATGGCCTATTTTTCATCTGTACGTTTGATGAGTATGGCAAACGGTTTGGCCTTGGATAACATTGCAAACAATAAGCTCCAATGGGAGACAACAGCTAAAGCCAATGCAGGGTTGGATTTATCAATTTTGAAAGAGAGAGCTTCATTTACATTTGATTATTATTCAGATAAGACAAGCGACCTTTTGACTCTCAGGGACTTGCCGGAAGTAACCGGTATGGGGAAATACTGGAGCAACGGTGGGACAATGACTAACAAGGGATTTGAATTCTCAGCTAATGTGAAAGCTTTGAATTTGAAGAATCTGAAGTGGGAGCTGGGGCTTAGCGTAGGCCATTATAAGAATGAGATCACGTCGTTGCCGAGCGGAGATTATACCACATCGGTATATGATGGAGAAGTCCTGACGGCTGTGGGACAACCTGTCGGTGCATTTTACGGATACAAAACGCAGGGGGTTTTCTCGACCAAGGCAGAAGCTGCAAATGCTAATTTGAAGATTAAAAATTCGGATGGTTCATATACAGCTTTCGGTGCAGGTGATATGCATTTCGTAGATGTACATAAAGATGGCATAATAGACGCTAATGACAAGCAAGTGATTGGTAACCCTAATCCGGATGTTTACGGAACGATTACCAGCAAGATCGCGGTGAAGAAATTCACCCTGAATACCATCTTTACCTATTCTCTCGGCAATGATATTTACAACTATTATCGTAGCCAACTGGAAGCAGGAAAAGACCTGAGTAACCAGACCGCAACCATGCTTTCCCGCTGGACAGCAGATGGTCAGATTACAGCACAGCCTAAAGCTGTATATGGAGACCCGATGGGCAATGCCCGTTTTTCTGACCGTTGGATTGAAGACGGATCATATATGAGACTTAAAACCGTATCACTTGCATACGATTTGCCTTTGAAGAATAACTTTATTCAGGGCTTCACCGTTTGGGTTTCTGCAAATAACCTGGTTACCTTCACCAAGTATTTGGGTGTAGATCCTGAAGTATCGGCAAAGAATTCGGTATATTATCAGGGCGTTGATGCCGGGTTGGTTCCTCAGACCAGAAGCTACTATTTGGGAATCAAATTCAATTTGTAATCCGGTCTCAGAAAACAGAGCATAAAACAATAAAATTACCAGATATGAAACACTTAAGTAAAATAATGATATTCCTGATTTTATCATCATTTACACTGGTGAGTTGTAATGACTTGCTGGATGTAAATTCGGATCGGATCGTTACTCCGGATGAATATCAGTTGAATGCCGCCAATGATAGCCTCTACTCCATGTTCGGTATCTTTACCAAACTGGAAAAACTGGCCGACAGTTATGTGTTGCTGGGCGAGTTAAGAGGTGAGCTATTGGATGTAACAGATAAATCAGATGTTTACCTAAAGGAGATCAATAACTTTGATTTATCATCAGGCAATCCTTATACCAATAATATCAAGGACTACTACGCAGTGGTAAATAACTGCAACTATGTTATCAAAACAGTGGATACCACCAAAGTAAAAGGAGGTCAACTGGTTTTGAAAAGAGTGTATGCGGCTGCTAAAGCAATCCGAGCATGGACTTATATGCAGATTGCCCTTAACTTCAAAACGGCTACTTATTATGACCAGCCTATTCTGAGTCTCTCTGATGCCGAGAATGTAGAGAGAAATGCGCCGAAACTGACAATGGAGGCACTGGCTCCGGTGTTGATTGATGATCTGAAACTTTATAAAGATGTCGTAAATCCTGATCTGGGTTCGATCTATTCATATGATACGGCAGATTCATTCTTTCCGATCCGTTTTGTCTTAGGAGATCTTTATTTATGGTCTGGCCAGTACGAAAATGCTGCAAATGAATATCATGACCTGATGTATAAGAATGCATACTATTTGGGCAGCGGTTATCAAATCAGAAGAGAGGTTGTCAATAATGCATTTTCAGGAATTATCTATACAAGTTGGGAAAACCAGTTTGATATGAATTCATCAGAAGCAATTACTGACATTGTCGCATCTAATCAGTATGGCCAGGTTTTTCATTTAGATAGTCTGAACCGCAATTTTATGTTTACAGCTTCTGATGTGGCGAAAGATAACTGGAAATCTCAAATGTATTTCTATAATGATACAGTTTACAAAATGGGTGATTTCAGAAAGAATTTATCTTATGGTTCCCAGGCAGTATCTTCTAACATAGAGGTTTTAAAAGACAGTTTGATCCTGAAGTACATATATTCAAATCCTAAGACTACAGATGTTAAAACAAGCCGTCAGGTAACGATTTACCGTAAAGCATTGCTATATTTACGCTATGCTGAGGCTGTTAACCGTCTAGGTAAACCAAATCTGGCAATGGCAGTACTCAAGAATGGACTGTCAAAGACTACGATAAATAATCGCAAGCTTATCCCGGCTGGCGAGATTGGAGCCGCACTACCTAATTACATGGACTTTAGTGATGTGCACTTTGATAACAATATAGGAGTCAGAGCACGGGTATTGGGAAATGTGGGAAATGATACCTTGTACTATAAGATACCGAAAAATTTGACCAAGGCTGATTCAATCGAATTTGTTGAAGATAAAATAGTTAATGAACTGGCCCTTGAAACCGCATTCGAAGGTAACCGTTTCCATGACCTGATGCGTATAGCGATTCGTCGTGATGACAATGCTTATCTGGCAAATAAAGTAGCGGCAAAATACAAATCAAATAGTGAAGCGATCAAAACTAAGTTGATGGATCGCAGCAATTGGTATCTTAGAAAATAAGATCATACTCTGAACTTTGTTTTTGAAAGATAAGTTCTTATATAAATGGTTTTGAAATTAGTTTGAAGGAGAGATTGTTCGTGAGAGCAGTCTCTCCTGTGCTAATTATATACCAGGCAAATTTCCCTTAAACTCACTTTGAAATACTCTACAAATGAAAACACAGCTAACTTTATTTATTGCATTTTTCTTGGCGATATTAAGTTCTCTCTTTGCCCAACCTAAACTTACTATTGATCTGAGCAAACAAGGGGCAAAGATCAGCCCGATGCACTATGGGGTATTTTTCGAAGATATCAACCACGCGGCTGATGGCGGATTGTATGCTGAATTGATTCGTAACCGTTCATTTGAAGATGCCACAACACCAGACTATTGGACACTTACCACAACCAACGGAACCGCTACTGCAACGATTGAAACAGCTAACCTGTTGAATTCAGCTCAGACAAAGGCCTTAAAGCTAAACGTTAGCAGCACAACTTCTACCACAAAAGCACAGCTGGCGAATACCGGTTTCTGGGGCATAAATCTAGTGAAAGGTACCCAATACACCTTGTCATTTTATGCTAAACGCGATGCTGCGTTTAGTGGATTAATCACTGCAACACTTGAAAGCACAACCGGTGTTCAATATGCTCAGACTGAAATCAACGTGACCGGCACAGACTGGCAAAAATACACCTGTACCCTGACTGCAGCCGGCAATGATCCGGCTGCCCGTTTTTCTATTATCATGAATTCTGCAGGTACATTGTGGCTGGATGTTGTTTCCCTCTTTCCACCTACATTCAATAACCGGGAAAACGGACTTAGACCTGATTTGGCACAACTCTTAGTGGATCTGAAGCCGAAATTTATGCGTTTCCCTGGTGGTTGCTTTATCGAAGGCGATTATCTGGCTAACCGTTTTCAATGGAAAAATACCATTGGTAAAATAGAGGAACGCCCCGGACATTCCAACCTTTGGGGATATCGAACTTCTGACGGAATGGGATATCATGAATTCCTGCAGCTTTGTGAAGATTTGGGTGCTGCGCCACTATATGTAGTGAATGTCGGTCTGGCTCACAATGATTACCAGCCTTATACATCGCTGAGCGGTTATATTCAGGATGCACTCGATGCGATAGAATATGCCAATGGACCTGTAACTTCTACATACGGTGCCATGCGTGCTGCGAATGGCCATCCGGAACCGTTCAATATTAAATACATCGAGATTGGAAATGAAAACTATTTCGGAAATAATTATGGCAATCGTTATATCCTGTTCTACAACGCGATTAAGGCGAAATATCCGGATATCCAGTGCATTGGAAACGTTGCTGCCTGGGGTACAGATAATCCCAGCTGGACATTCACTTATCCCGTAGATCTCGTAGATGAGCACTATTACCGGAATCCTAAATGGTTTATTAATCAGTATAATAAATATGATACCTACAGCCGTACCGGACCTAAAGTTTATGCCGGTGAATATGCCGTAACTTCCGATTGTGGTTTGGGAAATCTTAGTGCAGCCATTGGTGAAGCTGTTTATATGGCAGGAATGGAACGAAATTCGGATATTGTGCCCATGAACTCTTATGCTCCGATTTTTGTGAATGTAAATGATCGGAAGTGGTCTCCCGATATGATTGATTACAATGCTTCGAATGTCTATTGCACGCCATCTTATTATGTGCAGAAGATGTTTGCCAATAATATAGGAACGGTAAATGTTGCCGTCAACGATTCTTTATGCCAGAATTACAATATTATAACCGGAAAAGTCGGTCTGGGTACCTGGTCAACTGTCTCTGATTACAGTAATGTGACGGTGCAAAACGGTGCAGGAACAACGCTATTCTCTGATCAGTTTGCCAATAGTGCTAACTGGACGCCGACATCCGGCACATGGAGCGTTTCGAACGGAATCTATTCGCAAACAGCAACTTCTACAGAC
>JAUZOF010000243.1 GCA_030706585.1 Bacteroidota bacterium | reverse complement strand
GCGTCCCGGCTTGATACAGTAGATTTTGGGGTTGTAATAAGGTGGAGTCTTCGAGTGACGCCCACACTTAAAGTGAGGCCGTCACTCGAAGAGCTGTAGTTATTTTCACCACTGAGGGCTTCACTTGAAGTGAAGCCCTCAGTAGAAACCAAATACATCAAATCATGATATTCGAAGAACATCATCTTTACCACTTTTACAATCAAGGCAACAACAGGGAAAAAATTTTCTTTTGTCGTGATAATTATCTGTTCTTCCTGAAAAAGATAAATACACATCTATTGTCTTACGTCGATGTGGTAGCATGGTGTTTGATGCCGAATCATTTTCATTTCCTGATTTATGTAAAGGCTCTGGAGTTGGGTGTGAAGCCTTCACTTGAAGTGAAGGCTTCACTGGATGACACAAATAGACGCACCTTGAATGATACCATAGGATTAATGCTTCGCTCCTATACGCGAGCTATAAATATTCAGCAAAATCGAAGCGGTTCACTTTTCCGGAATCCGAGCAAAGCCGAATGTATTACTAAATCAGACGGGATCACACCCTCATTTTATAATACAGCGACCGGGACAAGACTGAATATTACTGTGCCTGAAAAAGAGTATCCGCAGGTCTGCTTTGATTACATTCACAATAATCCTGTTGCTGCCGGTCTGGTCAATCAGCCTGAGGATTGGGAGTTCTCTTCCTATCGGGATTATTGCGGACTCAGGAATGGGAAAATGATCGATAAGGAGCGAGCGAAAGAATTTGTAGTGTGGTAACTAGTAAGGCCTTCACTTCAAGTGAAGGCCTTACTGGCAGTAGCGAATGAAAGCAACGAGTGAAGCCCTCACTTGAAGTGAGGGCTTCACTAAGAAACCATTAATCAAAGAAAAGAAGAAATATGAAACTACATAAATATCCAGAATATAAAGATTCCGGCGTGGAATGGCTGGGAGAGATTCCGAGTCATTGGGAAATTGTAAAACTCAAAAGACTTTTCCGAGAAAAGAAAAAGATTACAAACGTTGATTTGCCATGTGGTTCAATAAGTTTTGGCAAAGTTGTATTCAAAAATGATGAGAAAATTCCGGAGGCGACAAAGAAATCTTATCAAGTCGTTTCTAAGGGTAACTATTTACTTAATCCTTTGAACCTGAATTATGACCTTATCAGTTTAAGAATCGCTTTGTCTGAGATTGATGTTGTTGTTAGTTCTGGATATATTGTATTATGTACTACTGAACAACTAGATAAAGAATACTTTAAGTGGTTATTGCACAGATATGATGTGGCATACATGAAAACTCTGGGATCAGGAGTTAGACAAACAATTAATTATTCAGATATTGGAGATAGTGAGTTGATATTCCCCCCTCTCTCCGAACAAACCCGTATAGCGCAATTCCTCGATCAGAAAACCGTCCTGATTGATAAAGCCATTGCCATCAAGACGAAACAGATCGGGCTGCTGAAAGAGCGCCGCCAGATCGTGATCCACCAGGCCGTTACCCGCGGTGTTCCCGAAGTGAGGGCTTCACTCCAAGTGAAGCCCTCACTAAAGCTCAAAGATAGCGGCGTGGAATGGATCGGGATGATTCCGGAACATTGGGAGATTGAGCCAATAAAATATTCTTTAAATGGGATTGTTGATTGCGAACATAGTACTGCCCCGTTTGTCGATGAAGAGGAGTTTCTAGTTGTTCGAACCTCTAATGTTAAAAACGGAAAACTGACACTTGAAGACGCTAAATACACAAGTAAAAAAGGATATCTTAAATGGACAAGAAGAGGCATCCCTGAAATTGGGGATATTCTTCTAACAAGAGAAGCTCCGGCAGGCGAAGCTTGTTTAGTTCCTTCTGGTGTAAAGTTATGTCTTGGACAAAGAATGGTTTGGTTGAAAATAAATAGATTAAAATTAAATCCTCAATTTGCGATATATTTGATTTACTCTAAGTTAGTAAGAACATATATAGATTATTTATCTTCGGGTTCCACAGTATTACATTTTAATATGTCAGATATAGGAAACATGCCCATTATGCAACTACCTCTTGAAGAGCAGGAGGCAATCGTTGAATATCTACAGAGAATTGATCTTAAAACTACAAATGCTATCTCCCTCAAAGAACAAGAGATTGAGAAGCTGAAGGAGTATAAGGCTACGCTGATTAATAGCGTGGTGACCGGGAAGGTGAGGGTGTGAAATCAACGAACCAATTCATCCGATGACTTAGAGTCATCGGATGAAAGAGGAGCCCACACAACCTCTTATAGAGTTCAATATGGATTTCATAGAATTAAAATATATCAGCATGTTGAATTCTCCAATTGTAAAACTTTATATTTGTAAAAGAATAAACTGACAAAGAAACTTTATGCATCCATCAGACATCAGAATAGGACAAACGGAGCTTTCAGTACATGAACTCTATGACATGATGCAGTCAAAAAGGCTGATTGTCGGTTCTATGCAAAAGAAATGGAATATTGAAAATAAAAGTATGTCCATTGAATCTATTCTTTTGGGATTGACAATGACACCAATATATGTAGATGCTGCATATCCCGATCAATGGATTGTACTGGATGGAGGAAAAAGACTTGATGCTTTAAGTAGGTTTATCTCTGGAGAATTCAGACTTGAAGGTCTTGAGTTTCTTGATGATCTGATCAGGTGTAATTTTCAGGGGTTACCCTCTACTATTCAAAGACGTCTCTTGCAGGCCTCTTTCACGATATACAGTATTAATCAGGGGATACCTCCGGATGTAAGATTAAGCCTGATCAAAAGAATAGTTCCAGACATAAAAGCCGGCTTAAGTGCAAAAATGCATGAACGGTTACTTACGTTTCAGGCTCGTATTTTAATGGATGATTTATCAATAGATCAATTCCGAAGTGTTTCTTTAGTTACTGATAGCTTGTCGATTAAGATTAATTATTTGCGAACATTATATACATTGTTCAAGAACGAGCGATTTTGTGATTTTAATCTGAATTCAGAAGCTGTAGATATTATTATTTGGACAAACCGTTATGCCAAATCGGAACATTCGTTTATTGTCAATATCTGGAGTAAAGGAGTGTCTCGGATTAAAGAGCTGATAAACAATAATGATATAACCAAAGAGCTTAAAGAGGTAATCCGAAAGAATATCTCAGCATTTATTGTGTTTTTTGGTGCTGTGATTTCTGATCATGATTATGAGAGAGTACTAGCAAAACAACAATTCGTTATATGGGAAATGACAGAATTCTTTCATGATAACGATAAAAGTGGGTTTATTAAAAATCCAATTCAGAAAAAGATAGACACATTATTTACCATCGTGCAAAAAGTAATAGATTAAGATGATAAAAAGGATCAAGATAAAGAATTTCAAAGCTCTAAAGTTGGTTGAAATAGATCTTTCAGAGATCAATATTTTTACCGGCTTAAACGGTATGGGGAAATCAACCATACTTCAAGCCCTTCTGTTATTACGTCAATCCTCAGACACATTGGGGCGAGAAATCAATTTGAAAGGTGATCTTGTCGATATTGGCGAATATCAGGATGCATTTTGTGAATGTGCCACTGAAGATCATATAATTCAGTTTCGACTGACTCAATCAGATGAAACTGTCCTGAATTTTGAAAGTGAATATTCAGCAAGTAAAAAAAAGGAGGTGGTAATGGATACAAAGTCCTTTCAATGTGATAAAAAGGATATTTCATTGTTTAACACGGACACTTTCATTTACCTGAGTGCAAACCGGATTACTCCTTCAGATAGCTATTCGACAAATCTCACCGCCATTAATAAAAGATTGCTGGGAAATCAAGGTCAATTTGCACCTCACTTTTATCACCAAAACTGTAATAACGATATCCCTATAAAAGGATTAGCATTTGATTCGGAAGATGAGGTTTTTTCTCTGGAATATCAACTCAACCGTTGGATGGATGTAATCAGTCCATCCGTACAAGTTCATACAGAAATAAACAACGAATTAGTTGTGCTGCGCTATTCTTACAAAACAAAATCGTTGAATACATCCAAATACAAAGCGAAGAATGCCGGATTTGGTTTAACCTATGTGTTTTCGGTGTTGGTAGCTATATTATCAGCTAAACCGGGAGATATGCTCATCCTCGAGAATCCGGAATCGCATATTCACCCCAGGGGACAATCCGAATTAGCTCGGTTGTTAGCTTTGGCTGCTAAAAACGGAGTGCAGGTCTTTGTAGAGACTCATAGCGATCATATCTTGTACGGAATACGTATTGCTATCAAAGAAAAGGATATCACAAAAGAGAATGCAAAGATCTATTACTTTGATCGTGATGATGAAGAGCATTTCTCGAATGTTCGTCAAATTGAAATTGATGACTATGGAAGAATGGAACGTTCAGTTCGTCAGTATTTCAGAGAGTATGAATCGCACCTTGATCGCTTAATGAGTTAACGTATGGGTGATTTGTATTTTAATGAATTGTCAGTAGATTTTTCTGTATCCAAACAGCCCAAAGATAAAGAGGAAGCAAAAAAGTTGCTTTTGGATTTCATAAAATCATTTCTGGCTTATCGGTTATCAACTGGTCTGGATGAACTCTATATTTTATCCGAAAATATTCATTCAATCCGAGCAATAACCCCATCATTGGCTGACAAAACAGATTTTTTTGAAATCCTGAACGAGTTGGAAGATGAGTCCTTGATTGACGAAATTGAAAAAAAGTTATTCAAAGCATCTATTACAGAAACCTTTGTTTCAGACTGGAATCCTGAATATGGCTTTACCAGCCATATAGCTTTCGGATTAGGAGCCGCTTCAAAAAATAAATCTTACTCTATCAGCTACTGCACAGATTATATTAATTCTACTTCCGGTTGGAATACACCAATAATACCCGTTACAAAACAGGAATTGAATGAGCAGGGAATTATTGAAGAATCGATAATGTCCGTAAATCATATAGCTAATATCCAACATGTTTTTGTTGATCATCAAATATGGAAAACATGTAAGTGTATCAATAACTCTCCTTCTAAATCATTGCTGCCCCGTAAAGATCAGTCGAAAATTATTCCTGAAGCATTATTCAATACTCAATGGAATCAGTTCTATTCAGAAGTGCAAACGTATAATGTATCTCAGATAAAAATACTGGGCGAAGTTGTCGCTTTAGTCAATGGCTGGGGAGAATGTAGAAGCAAAGATAACCGGCTTACATTCAACGCTAAAAATTATTATCTGGCTGTAGATACCCAACATGCAACTTACGAAGTATATATAGGTACAGATTCGCATCAGGGTGAAACTAAATTTTGTACGGATGTAGTAGATCAAACCAAACAAGATAAAAGGAGGAAATTAGATCTGCTAAACTAATCTATAAGAAACCATGACCACCCAAACCAACGAACAAGCCCTCGAATCCGCCATCGAGAAGAAGCTCACCGGCACCTGTCTGGAAGAGCTGAAAGCGCAAGGGATTCATCCCAACGAATTCGGAGAGCGCGATGAGCTTTATAAGGCAGGAAACGGGTACTATATAGGCGCACCGGCTGATTTCAATGCCAAATATGCGCTGGATGAAGTCCGCTTCTGGCACTTCCTTGAAACTACGCAGGAAGAGGAGCTGGCTAAGCTGAAACGACAGAGCGACTGGAAGCACAGGATACTGGACCGGCTGGATCGCATGATCAGAAAGTACGGCATACTGCGCCTATTGCGCAAAGGGCTGGAGGTGGAAGATGCGCACTTCACGCTCTTCTACCAGTTGCCGTTGGCATCGAGCAGCGAGGCGGTGAAGAAACGCTTCGAAAGCAACGAGTTCAGCGTCACCCGCCAGTTGCGCTATTCGGTGGACAATCCGCTGGAGGAGATCGATATGGTGCTGTTCGTCAACGGGCTGCCTTTTGCCACGATGGAGCTGAAAAACCACTGGACGGGGCAGAACGCGCGGGTGCATGGCCAGAACCAATACAAATACAAACGAGACATTACACAGCCGCTGTTGCAGTTTGCCCGCTGCATCGTACACTTTGCGGTGGATACCGACGAGGTCTATATGACCACGCGGCTCAATGGCGGTAATACCTTCTTCCTGCCCTTCAATCTGGGTAACAATCACGGCAAGGGCAATCCGCCCAATCCTTTCGGACACAAGACCGACTACCTGTGGAGCGAAGTGCTGACCCGCCAGAGCGTGGCCAACATCATACAGCATTTTGTACGACTGGATGGTACCGACAAAGATGCCCTGACTAAACGGACGCTCTACTTCCCGCGCTATCACCAGATGGATGTGGTGCGCAGGTTGGTGAAGGATGCATCTCATAAAGGAGTCGGACAGACCTACCTGATACAGCACTCGGCCGGTTCGGGCAAATCCAACTCGATCACCTGGACCGCCTACCAGTTGATCGAGACCTATCCCGAAAGCGATTCCCTTCCGGGCAGCAAGGGCATTGCGAATCCGCTGTTTGACTCGGTGGTGGTGGTTACCGACCGTCGCCTGCTCGACAAGCAGTTGCGCGACAACATCAAAGACTTCTCCGAGGTAAAAAACGTTGTAGCCCCGGCCTATACCTCTGCCGAGCTAAAGTCCAATCTTGAAAAGGGCAAAAAAATTATCATCACCACCATCCAGAAGTTCCCTTTTATCGTGGATGGGATAGCCGACCTGAGCGACAAGCGGTTTGCCGTGATCATCGACGAAGCGC
>JAUZOF010000242.1 GCA_030706585.1 Bacteroidota bacterium | reverse complement strand
AGCGGAGTTACATTCTTCGATACCGCCGAAGTGTACGGCCCTTTCACCAACGAAGAACTGGTAGGTGAAGCGCTCGAGCCCTTCAAAAACGAGGTGGTAATAGCCACCAAGTTCGGATTTAATGTCGGTGGCATAGTAGGAGGGCTCAACAGTCGTCCGGAGCATATCCGTGAAGTGGTAGAGGCTTCATTGAAACGATTGAGAGTAGAGACTATCGATCTGCTCTATCAGCACCGGGTGGATCCGAATGTGCCTATCGAAGATGTAGCCGGTACGGTCAAAGAGTTGATTCAGGAAGGTAAGGTAAAATATTTCGGACTATCGGAAGCGGGTGTGAATACCATTCGCCGCGCACATGCCGTGCAACCGGTAACTGCTTTACAAAGCGAATATTCCCTCTTCTGGAGAGAGCCGGAAGCTGAGATCATGCCTACCCTCGAAGAACTGGGCATCGGCTTTGTACCATTTAGTCCGTTGGGTAAGGGTTTTCTGACCGGTAAGATTGATGCTGACACAACATTCGATGCCAATGACTTCCGTAATACAGTTCCCCGTTTTACTCCCGAAAACCGTCAGGCCAACATGGCATTAGTTGATTTGGTAAAAGCCATAGCTGCCCAAAAAGAGGTAACTCCGGCGCAAATTGCTCTTGCCTGGATCCTGGCTCAGAAGCCGTGGATTGTTCCGATTCCGGGAACGACCAAGTTTCATCGCTTCAATGAAAATATCGGAGCGGTTGAGGTAGAACTGACTTCTGAAGATTTGAAACTCATAGAAGAAGCTGCTTCTAAAATTACGATTGTTGGTGATAGATATCAGGCTGCTAATGCGAAGTGGATTGACCGGTAAAATGCTCTTTCAGATTTAGCCGATTATAGTTATAAAAGAACTCCTGCTTACCTTTGTGAATCATGATCGGGGAAGCTGGAGTTCTTTTATGTTATAACCTTAGTTTCTATTGGAGGATGTTATTTGATTATCAGTGGGTGATTGTTATTTGTTGTCAATGTCATAATACTTATGTCTTTTAAGGGTTTGTCAAAATGCCAATCCGATGAATTCATTTTATCCAAGTATTCGTTTATATACAGCTATGGATAAGCTCACAATTATCGTTTTGTCACAAATCTTGTCCTTTTCCGTACTTATTCAATTCCACTTAACCTACGCTCTTCCTCCACAGCAACTCCACAGCAACTCCACATATGCTCCACAGTTGTCCAGAGCGGAATTCTGAAAAGTGAGTTTTGATAAAACTTCCGGATAATCCCGTTTGGGCTGTAAAAATGATTATTTTGACATTTTGTTACCTGGGGATTTGGAAAATTGGCCGTTTTTCAGGAACTGATCCTCTAGGGACACTCTAGGGATGCTCTAGGGATCCTCCAGGGATGGTCTAAGAAAAGGGTAAAATAGAAAATCGGGGAGAATGGATTGCATTTTTGAATAATCCAGCTAAATTGATTGACAAAATGACAATCCGATACTTGAAGAATATCCCTTTTCTATAGATCGCATCGTTAAGCAGGATAACTTCCCATCACCAATTATTTCTACACACAAAAGAAAGCTGTCCGGAATCCGATTTGAATCATTCCTGATGATGTAATCCGGTAGGAAATAGCGTTAAAAGCAACACTATTATGCTTATTTGTAGTACCATTGTATGTTGTACAATATCCCCTGTTTGCTCCAAATCGTAATAATCGTATCTGATAACTATTTACAGAGATTTCATCTGTGCGTATAGCTGTAAATGTAAAACAATAAGTATTCTATTTGCCTGAAAATGAGTGGTTGAGTTATTGTTAAATATCAGGAAAACAATTGATTTACATGTGATAATCCCATGCTGAATCCCGTATTCACCATGGATTTTTCGTAATATTGCTACCCGATTTTACGGCCTTAAATACATTGCATACCATGAAAAAACAGAATAAATCGGATAATCTTCTACCATTACCAGTTATTTGACATTTTATATCAGATACGAATACCTGCAATTGCCTGATAAATGCTTGCTTTGACATTTAATTAAAACCCATGATACACTTTATGATGAGCAGAAAGTCTTTCATAACAGCTTTTTTCTCCTGCTGTTTCTTGCTAACTATGGCACAACTGCCTTACCAGAATCCCAATCTGACACCGGAAGACCGGGCAAAAGACCTCACCGGAAGGTTGACTCTGAAAGAAAAGATTTCCCTGATGATTGACGCTTCAAAGCCGGTTGAGCGTCTCGGGATTAAAGGTTATAACTGGTGGAACGAAGCCCTGCACGGGGTGGCCAGAGCCGGTATCGCCACCGTTTTCCCTGAACCGATAGGCATGGCAGCCACTTTCGAACCTCAAACGATTTACAATGTCTTTGGCGCCATTTCGGATGAAGCACGAGCCAAAAACAGTCGCTACTCGGCTCAGGGAAGTTATGAGCGCTATCAGGGACTCACGATGTGGACGCCGAATGTAAATATCTATCGCGACCCGAGATGGGGTAGGGGTATTGAGACTTATGGAGAGGACCCTTTCCTTTCCGCACAAATGGGTGTTGCAGTGGTAAAAGGTCTCCAGGGGCCGGAAGATACCAAATACAATAAGCTGCATGCCTGTGCCAAGCATTTTGCTGTGCATTCAGGCCCGGAGTGGAACCGCCACTCTTTCAATGCCGAAAATATCAGCAAACGGGATTTGTATGAAACCTACTTGCCGGCTTTCAAATCGCTGGTTCAGGATGCGAATGTGAAAGAGGTGATGTGTGCTTATAACCGTTTCGAGGGCGAACCCTGTTGCGGCAACAAGAAGCTGCTCAACTATATCCTCCGCAAGGAGTGGGGCTATCAGGGCATTGTGGTGGCCGACTGTGGTGCAATTGCCGACTTCTTTAAACCCAAAGCTCATGCTACTCATGCTGATGCTGCTTCAGCTTCAGCCGAGGCTGTCCTTACGGGTACAGATCTTGATTGCGGATCGAGTTATAACTCTCTGATCGAAAGTGTGGAGAAAGGACTGATTACCGAAAAAGACATTGACGTGTCGATTGTCAGACTGCTGAAAGCCCGTTTTGAACTGGGTGAGATGGATGACCCTTCGCTGGTTTCCTGGACAAAAATTCCTTATTCGGTGGTTGCTTCAAAGGCTCATGATTCCCTGTCGTATGTTACGGCGGTGAAATCAATGACTTTGCTTCAGAATAAGAACAACATTTTGCCATTGAAAAAAGAGGCTATTTCCATTGCGTTAATTGGTCCGAATGCAAACGATTCCGTGATGCAATGGGGGAATTACAACGGAACACCACCTCGTACCGTTACTATTCAACAGGGAATTAAATCTGCATTGGGGAAAAACTGCAAGTTGATATATGAAAAGGGCTGTGACCTGGTGGCGAATACACTGTTTAAAAGTGCGTTTAACGAATGCTTGACATCAAAAGGTAAAGGTTTTACGGCTCGTTACTGGAATAATCAGGAGATGCAGGGTAATCCGGTTGTCGAGAATCGTGTCAGTACGCCATTCCGGTTTTGTACCTCCGGGGCTACGGTTTTTGCTCCCGGTGTTAACCTGACCGGTTTTAGCGCACAATACACCAGTACTTTCATACCAACACTATCGGGCGATGTGTGTATGGATTTCTACACTTGCGGAGCTGTCAGGGTACTTGTCAATCAGAAAGAGGTGAAAAGCTTTGCTACCAAACACGGGGGCAGGGGAACAACTTTTACCATTCCGGTGGAGAAAGGCAAGAAATACGATATACAGATTGAGTTCAAATATTTCATGGGGGATGCCCAGTTGAATTTCGACCTCGGATTTAAACTGCCGATTGATATTCCGGCCACCGTAGCAAAGGTGAAGAATGCCGATGTCGTGGTTTTCGTAGGTGGTATTTCTCCATCGCTGGAAGGCGAAGAGATGGGTGTAAATATGCCCGGCTTTAAAGGCGGTGACCGCACTGATATTGAACTACCGGCTGTACAACGGGAAATGATTGCCGCATTGCATAACGCAGGAAAGAAAATTATCTTCGTCAACTGCTCCGGTTCACCCATCGGCATGACTAACGAAGTGAACAATTGTGATGCCATCCTTCAGGCGTGGTATCCTGGACAATCCGGAGGTAAAGCGGTTGCAGATGTTTTGTTTGGCAACTACAACCCTTCCGGAAAGTTACCGGTTACATTCTATAAAAACTTAGCCCAGTTGCCCGACTTTCAGGATTACAATATGAAGGGCCGGACGTATCGCTTTATGCATGAGGAGCCGCTTTTCCCATTCGGATACGGACTCAGCTATACTTCGTTTAAATTAGGAAAACCGGAGCTTACTCCTGACGCTTCAAAAGGAAAAGAAAACTTCAAGCTGGTGGTTCCGGTACAAAATACCGGTAAAAGAGCCGGCGAGGAAGTGGTACAGGTTTATCTGAAAAAAGAGGGGGATACGGAAGGTCCGGTCAAAACGTTACGTGCCTTTAAACGCGTTTCGGTTCCGGTTGGAGGTACTGTAAATGTTGAGTTTGAATTGAATCCGAAGAATCTGGAGTGGTGGGACGCTGCTTCCGAAACCGTTCATCTTACTCCGGGAGCCTATCAGTTGATGGTGGGGAATAGTTCACAAAGTCGTAACCTGATTACTGTACCATTGGAAATAAAATAAATTGATAGCAGTAAATACTCATATAGCCGTAGGGATTATTTCTCTGCGGCTATTTTTTTAGCTAAAGCGTAAGTGACTCCTCCTAAGTAAACCCTAAGCTAAATCTGGAATAATCACTTATCTTTGCAGCCTGAAACTACTAACTACATAGATGGGCAAATATCAGATTGGAATTAAGAACAGTGCCCTGAATTTTTATCACAAAACAGAAAACAATGACTTATCAATTAAACACAGTAGCAGAAGCCATTGATGATATCCAGCAAGGAAAAGTTGTATTGGTTTTCGATGATGTGGCCCGTGAAAATGAGGGCGATTTCATTGCTGCGGCTGAATTTACCACACCTGAGATCATCAATTTCATGGCAAAACATGGCCGCGGTCTGATTTGCGTGGGATTGACTGCTGAACGTTGTCAGGAACTTTCACTCGAACGTATGGTTCAGAGCAATACTGCTGTCTTGGCTACAGCATTTACCGTTTCGGTGGATTTGAAAGGTAAAGGTTGTACTACCGGAATCTCGGCTTACGACCGTGCAATGACCGTGCAAGCCCTGGTGGATAAAGAAACCAATCCGGAAGAACTGGGGCGTCCCGGTCACATCTTCCCATTGATTGCACATCCCGAAGGGGTGCTTGGACGTATGGGGCATACGGAGGCGTCTGTTGATTTGCCCCGTCTTGCGGGATTATCTCCTGCCGGGGTAATGGTTGAGGTAATGAATGATGACGGAACCATGGCACGCTGGGATGACTTGGTAGAAGTGGCTAAACTACACAATGTGAAGCTAATCTCCATTACTCAGTTGAAAGAATACCGAAAAGAGCATAATGTTTAACAGCTTTTTCTGCTGAAGTAAATCTATAAAAAAAGAGGCTTATTCAGCCTCTTTTTTCTTTTTCGGACGGTTGTGAAGGCCGCACTCTTTATGTTCGGGAGCTTCCCACCACCAACGACCGGCACGCAGATCCTCACCCGGTTGGATAGCACGGGTACACGGTTGGCAGCCGATGCTTGGAAAACCTTTGTCATGTAGTTCATTGTAAGGAACATCGTTGGCTTTGATATAATCCCACACCTCTTTTTCCACCCAGTTGACCAATGGGTTGATTTTGATGATACCGTTGGCTTCGTCCCATTCCACAGCCTGTGTATTAAAGCGGGTGATGGATTGCTCCTGGCGAAGACCGCAAATCCAAACCTCCAGTCCCTGAAAAGCACGTTTCAATGGTTCCAGTTTCCGTACCTGGCAGCACTGTTTCCGTTTCTCTACACTATCATAAAATAGGTTGATGCCGTTTGTCTTCACCATCTCCTCCACCTTCTCGTGATTCGGAAAAAAGACTTCGATGGCGATACCGTACTTTTTATTGGTTTTATCAATCAAAGAGTAGGTTTCTGGAAATAGTCGTCCGGTATCCAGGGTGAAGATGCGGGTTTCTTTATCAACCTTAGCCACGAGGTCGGTCAATACCTGGTCTTCGATACTCAGGCTCGAAGAGAGGGCGATTTTCCCTTTGTATTCTTTGAGAAAATAGCGTAGCACATCTTCTGTACTGCTTTTTTCGAATTGTTTTTGTAGGGCTTCTATATTCATGTTTCAGAAAATACTATAGGTAATTTGTTGTTGAGCCCTTTCAGGGCTCGGTTTGATATGGAGCTCAATCCATGGGTTTCACCCGTGGTTATTCAAATTAAACCACTTCGTGGTTTGTGATATTTTGCAATCCAGAAAGGATTGAATCTGAATTGAAAATCGGCGGAACCAATAACCACGGGTGAAACCCGTGGTAAAAGAGTCGAAAGGACGCTGCCCCCTGAAAGGGTTCAGCTACTCCCTTATTTATCAGATAAATCTTCCGTCAGTCACATTCTCCAGATCATCCACAATCATACCGGCACCTACGGTTTCAAAGGTATTTTCGTCAATGAACACAAGGCTACCGGTGATGCGGTTCTTGCTGTAGGAGTCAAAGACCAGCGGTTTGGCAGTGCGGATATTGATTAGCGCGATATCATTGGCATGAATGGTTTTGTCCGCAAAGTTATTCTCCAACGTATT
>JAUZOF010000241.1 GCA_030706585.1 Bacteroidota bacterium | reverse complement strand
TGCTGGATTCGCTCATTACCGAAATGAACAGCCTGCCTACTCTGGAAGATTATGTAAACTCGGATCTTGTAAAATACACACTGGATGGTTATAGCCTGAATAACTTCTTTGCAAAGAAACACCTGATCCTGGGCGATCTGTATATGTGGAGAGGTGAATCCCAGGGTGACTACGTGAAGGCTGCGACTCACTACCGTGAAGTACTGGCTACTAACGAATCGACAGGTGATAACGTGAAATATCGTTGTAGTACCTGGGCAACATCATCGGTGTTCCGTTTCCAGATATTCTATCAGGACAATCACCCGGATGATGCAAATTCACTGCTGAACCGCTGGAAAGAGATGTTCTCCCGTACAGCTGAAGATCGTGATGCTACTAACGAATTGATCTGGACCGTAAGTTATGACGAAAGTTTCCAGCCAACCTATCCGTTTATCCGCCTCTTTGGCAACCAGGGTAAGGGACAGTATTTGCTTAAACCTTCTTCTGCCTCTATTGGAAAATGGAACAGTGAAGTTCAAAGCAACTCTTTCCCATACGATTCACGCGGACCGGAATCTTCTTATGCTGTTGTAAACAGAGATACCGTAGTTCAAAAGTATTTGTACAGCTATGACGCCACCAAACCCTATGTGCAATCAGGAAGATGGTGGTTGTATCGTGCCGGTGAGCTTTTACTGAGATACGCCGAAGCTGCCAACCGCGCCGGATATCCTAAACTGGCCTATGCCATTGTAAATACAGGTTTCTCTATCTATTCATGGACCCGTCCGACTGATATTCCTGAAAATGTATGGAACCAGAAAAACAGACGTACCGGTTGGGGACCTGATAACTACTATCCGGAACCTTTCTACTTTGCGGCAAGAAACATGGATGTACCGTTTATTCGTGATCCATGGCGTGATTTTAACGGCATCCGCGGACGTGCTGCTTTGAAAACCAAATCGTTCCCAACAGGACTGACTAGCGCAGCTGACTCAGTTAAGTTTATGGAGAAAGTAATCGTTGACGAATATGCGCTGGAGTGTGCTTATGAAGGTTCCCGCTGGAGTGATCTGACCCGTGTTGCCCGCCGCATGAACCGGAATGGTGAAGATGGTACAGCTTATCTTCAAACGATGTTGAACAAGAAGTACAAAGGTGCTGCACCTGATTATTCTTCGGAAGATAAATGGTATTTACCCTATTCATTTAAATAAATGATCAGGCAGTGTCAGGTAAATCCCCTGACACTGCCCTGAAATTTTGTTCGGGATCATTCCAGTCATTCCCTATTTCTGTATGGACACTTTCGGATGCAACATTGGAAAGATGTCCTTTTTTATTGGATATATTCTCATGTAATGCAGCTATTACCCGCATATAAGAGGGAATTTTCATCTTAAAATGCCGGTGTGAATAGCTGGTTGAATGTGGGATAGTTCTTTTCGGGAGAAAATTACGGTTCCTGTATTGTAATCTATGTATATGTACAAAAAGACATTCGTTAGGGCGCCGGGATGTATTATTTTCGCCAAAGAGTTGAACTCTTAGTTTTAAAAAGAGCTTAGTAATCTCTTGTGGATTTCAGGTCAAGTTGGTTATTCCTACAGAGTATACACTGCCCCTTGCTCTAAGCTCTAAATCGAATACGGATGACGAACAGAACCTGAAAAATCAACGGGCAAAGGTGTCTGTAAATACCCATTAAAACAATCTTTTATAAACCAAACTATATCAATCAAAAACAATTTCCTATGAAAAAGATGATTACTTTTCTGATGGCTTCAGCCATCTCTGTGGGAATGGCAATGGCACAGGGAACCTTCCTGTTTAACCATTACTCTCAGAATTTTTCGACAGTTGCGGCTGGCGATTGGGGCACTGTAGATGCTACAGGCGCTGCTGCATATCCCGGCGGTTTCAATGTCAACGCTACCAATCAAAACCTTGAGTTACGCGGTGGTAACACCAGTATTGCCAAGAATGCGGGTCGTACCATGTACAAACAAGTAGTAACGACTCCTATTACTTCACCTGACAGTATTGCGATTTCGTTTATTTACAAGAACCAGGGAACTGTAACTTCAACAGGTACTTATTTGTATTTCTGTGATTCCAATAAAAAACCGATTTTCGGAGTTGGAGGTGACCGTACAAGTAGCCAATGGAGACCGGTAATGCCTTTGAAATTTGTTACGTTGGGTGACTCTACTAAAAACTTCTCGATCCCGACTGCTAATGTATTAGTTTTATCTACTACAGAAGGAGCGTTTAAAATCGATGTTGTTCTCCATTTTGATACTAAGACTTACACTGTAAATGCTGTAAAAGGAACTTATACTCCGGGGGCAACACCTGACTTTGTCGCAGGTACTGCAGCAGCTGTTGTAAGTAGTAAGCCTTTTATTGATGCATCAGCATCAGATTTTTCATGGTTTATTAATACCATCGGATCATCGGGGGGGACTTTTTCAACAAGTTATATCTGGGGAATCCTGGATGACATTGCGATTACTCAGGTTAAACCTTACGTTGGAGATGCTAATGTTAATGTAAATGCTGTAGATGCTGATGGTAATGTTGTGAAAACAAGACAAGTATCTATGCCAATCGGACAGAGTTATACTGCAACTGCTGAAGATTTCGTGAGTTTTGATTCAAACGGATCATATTATGTATATGATGCTGCCAATACTACATCATTGTCAACGATTTGTGCAGCTGGCGGTTCTTCAATTAATTTGCACTTTAAAAAATCTCCGTCATACGATGGTCCATTGACCTGGGCTGCTAAAACAAAAACTGCAAGCTGGAATGAAACAGATGCAAACTTTGTAACTTCAACAAACGCTACAACTGCTTACCAGAATGGCCGTGAAGTAATCTTCAATGGTGCCGATACCACTCAGACAGTTCAAATTGCCGCTGTAATTAACATGGCAGACAAAAACTGGACGATTAATAATGGTCGTGTTGTGTTTACAGGTGTTGGATCGGTAAAAACAACCGGTAATCTTAACCTGAACCTTGCTTCAACTGACTCTATTCAGATTCAGAATGCTAACCTTTTGTCAGGTAATGTATATGTGAAAGGCGGTTATACAAGACTGGCTTCAGGCGGATTTGGTTCTGCAAAAGTATTTATTCAGAACAATGCAACCATTGCACTTCCAAACCAATCCAATAAATTGAACAACGAGGTAAATATTGCCGATGGCATGACTTTGTCTGTTGCCGGAACTAACCTTAACTATCAGGGTATCGGAGGTAAAGTAACCGGTGCTGGTGATTTGAAGCTGATTGCTTACGGTGCTCGTAATGAATTTAATGCAGATTTGAGTGAGTGGACTGGTAAAAAAATCACGATAGTAGCTCAGGCTGGTATGACTTCTAACCAGTTGATGCAGGTTTATGGAACCGGTTTGACAGCGCTTGAGACCCGAGAACTGGTTATTGATAGCCTTGCACAGGTGAATGGTACAAGTACAACAACAGCTCCAGTAGGTGTTATAGGTGCTTTATCAGGACATAGAAAAGCAGTCCTTGGTGCATTGACTAACACTTCAAGTACTGTTAAATCTGCAACTTATTGGAAAATAGGGGGCTTAAATAAAGATACTGAATTTCAAGGTACTATTAATGAAAGCCAGTATCAGAACCCTTCAACATTGGACTCAGTACATGTTGAGAAAGTTGGAACCGGTACATTGACCTTATCAGGAACTCTTGATTATAGAGGTAATACCCGCGTATCTGCTGGTACATTGATTATGAAGGGAAAAATGACTCAACCGTTTGACACTTTGATTATCGCAGAAGGTGCAAAAGCGGTTGTAGCAGGTGCAAAACAACTTGACGAGTTTGGTGTTATGAAACAGGTTTCTGGTATGTCACAAGGTGATGCTTATGTAAACGGCGTTTTGGAAGTAGATGTAGCAGAATTTAACTGTCATCTCCAAATGTTGATTAAAGGTACAGGAAAACTAGTTGCTAAGGTCACCAATGCAACTGATGCTGCACTTAAAGTCAATGTATTGTCAGCTGAGCCTGGAGCTACACTTGAAATTGCACCAAAAGGATCTTATAATGTAGGAGATAAATTTGCTGTATTCCCATCAGAAGATATAATCAATTCTGTTTCTACTTTTGTTGGTCAGTTTAATATTGATGAATCAAAATGGGACATCTCTGAACTATTTTCTGATGCCAATGCTGATGGTGTAGCAGGATATGTGGTGGCAAAAACGGCGGGAACATCTGCAGTTAAAGATATCCAGGCTACTTCAATCAAAGCTTACTTCACTGAAGGTATGTTGCAAATCTTAGGTTTGCAAGCTGGTGACACTTACAAAGTATTCAATACTTCAGGTGTTCAGGTAAGCTCTTCAGTTAAATTGCCACAAGGCCTATACATGGTAGTTGTGAAGACTGCTAAAGGTAACGTTAAATTGAAAGTGGCTAACTTTTAATCTAATGAATTGACTACTTAGAGTTAGATTCTAATAATAAATCAAGGGATGTCGTGTATGCGGCATCCCTTTTTTTGTTTTGATCCGTAGCTTAACAGAAAATCAATATTTCTGGAAAGGCATTGAATCCTTTTGTAAGGACATTAAATTCCCTTAGAACGGCATTCAATTCATGTGTAATAAATTTCAATATATCCGGAAAAGCATTCAATATAACAAGAAGATATTTTAATTTACGTGATATTATATTCAATATTACAGGAGGTTATTTCAATATATCAGGATAGTATATCAATATTACTGGAAATATATTCAATACACCAGGAAGGAAATTCAATATTACTGGAAGGGCATTCAATCCCCGAATATAGTTTGTCAATATTAGGCGACTGACTTTGGTTATAAGAATGCGGGTATTTATGTTTAACCTGAGCATTAGCTGAGATATCATTTCTTTGCGATATATGAAGCGATCAGGCCGGAAGCGAGAGCCTTGCTATATTGATATAAAAGTGCAGGGAAGCACTTAAAAACGCCTTGTAACAGATTTGTTTCTCAGGAAGTTTGTGGACAAGGCGCGCAGGTAGATCTTCTTCAAAATAGATTAAAACAAACAGGCCCGGTTCTTTCAATAGAGCCGAGCCTGTCGTGTATATAAATAGAGTTCTTTTACTCTTTCTTCAGATCCGGGTAACTGATCCGGGTGTGGTAATAGGTCTGTAGCTTTTCGATAAAGAGCTGTTTGATGGTCTCGATGTCACGCAAGGTGATAGGTGCATTCTTGAACAAACCGTCCTGAATCTGGCTGTTGATGACCTTTTCCACCATGCAGGTAATAGATTCTTCCGTAAACTCAGTGATGCTTCGGGTAGAGGCCTCTACGGCATCGGCCATCATCAGGATGGCTGTCTCCTTGCTAAACGGATTGGGTCCCGGATAGGTAAAGAGCGACTCATCAATTTCGCGGTCGGGGTATTTGTTCTTAAACGAATTATAGAAATACTTCGCCCGGCTTGTCCCGTGGTGGGTGTAGATAAAGTCGATAATCTGCTCCGGCAGTCCCAGCTTTTGAGCCATACGGGCACCATCTTTCACGTGATTGATGATGATCTGCGCACTCTGTTCGATTTCCAGTTTGTCGTGCGGATTTACCCCCGTCTGGTTTTCGGTAAAGAAGACCGGATTCTCCATTTTCCCAATATCATGATAGAGAGCGGCGGTACGGATAAGCTGAGTGTTGGCATTTACCCGCATAGCTGCTTCCACGGCCAGATTGGAGACCTGAAGCGAGTGGTGGAATGTGCCGGGGCACTCTTCCGAAAACTTGCGCAGGAACGGCGAATTGATATTGGATAACTCCACCAACGTCACGTGTGATACGAATCCGAATATTTTCTCAAAAATGTAAATCAACAGGTAAGCAAACAGCAGCAACAGGCCATTTACCAGAAAGTAGATAAACATGTGCCAGTTCAGCTTCTCCCAGTTACCTTCCTGGATCAGTGCATATCCCAGATAGATCAAAAGATAGGTGAGAGTGGTCAATACCGAGCTTTGGACCAGCTGAGAGCGTTGTGTAAGGTCTTTCAATGTGGAGACGGCAGTCATACCCACTGTGATCTGCAACAGCATGAATTCAAACGGAAAAGGCGCCATAAAGGCACAGATCAACACCGTAATGAAGTGGGTGAACAACGCAGTACGCGAATCGAAGAAGGTCCGGACAATAATAGGAACTATGGCAAATGGAATCACATAAATGCTAAACAGCTTGTATTGGGCATTCAGCGCTGTGATGATTGCCATACCGGTTATCATCAGTAAGATAAAGAACAGCAAACGCAGCTTTTCGAAGGTCTGGTAACGGAACAAAAACAGATAAAGAAACATGAAGGTAAAGAGGCTGGAGATCAGGATCACTTCGCCGATGATTTCCCAACTGGTTTGCTGTACGGTACCCGAACGCTGCTCGTATTCGATTTTTAGCGAGCGCAGGATGTTGTAGGTATGGTTGCTGATGATTTCCCCGCGGTCAATGATGCGTTCCCCGGCTTGTACCACACCCGAGGTAAGCGAAAGGGTGCTGATCATCTCTTTTTTTACCCGTTCCGAGGTCTTTTCATCATAGGTCAGGTTCTCAATCAGGTAGTTGTTGAGGCCGCACTCCTGAAGGGAAGTCTTATCCAGATAGCCCGGTGCATTGTTGATGATATATTCGTAAGCCGTTTTTACCGTAAAGAGGGTGGAAAGAGCCCGTTCCTTGCTCGTATTGCTTTC
>JAUZOF010000240.1 GCA_030706585.1 Bacteroidota bacterium | reverse complement strand
GAAGGCAAAGGCCTTCTGTTTAAAATATTTGCCGGAATCGATGTTTTCGATATTGAGATTAATGAAAAAGACCCGGAAAAATTTATCCAGGCTGTAAAAGCTATTGCTCCAACTTTCGGGGGAATCAACCTCGAAGATATCAAAGCACCGGAGTGTTTTGAAATAGAGACCCGACTGAAGGCTGAACTTGACATTCCCATTATGCACGACGACCAGCACGGTACGGCTATCATCTCTAGCGCCGGATTGATTAACGCACTGGAAATTGTCGGTAAAAAAATTGAAGAGGTCCGAATCGTAGTAAACGGTGCCGGCGCAGCCGCTAGCTCTTGCACCAAACTCTATATGATGCTGGGCGCCAAGAAGGAAAATATCATCATGGTGGACAGTAAAGGTGTGGTCTCAATCCATCGCACCGATCTGACTCCCGCCAAAAAAGAATTTGCCACAACCCTGGAGCTGAAAACATTGGCAGAAGCCATGAATGGAGCAGACGTTTTTCTGGGTCTTTCTGTAGCCGATGTCCTGACAAAAGAGATGGTGCGCTCGATGAATCACGATCCCATTGTATTTGCCCTCGCCAATCCCAATCCTGAAATTTCGTATGAGGAAGCCAAAGCATCACGCTCCGACCTGATTTTTGCCACAGGACGCTCAGACCATCCTAACCAGATTAACAACGTTCTGGGATTCCCCTATATCTTCCGCGGGGCACTGGATGTAAACGCCAGTTGCATCAATGAGGAGATGAAACTAGCTGCGGCAATTTCGATTGCAGAGCTGACCAAACAGCCAGTTCCGGATGTGGTAAATGCGGCATATAATATCTCCAACCTGACTTTCGGACGTGAATACATAATCCCGAAGCCGCTTGATCCTCGCTTGCTGACCACTGTGGCTCCGGCGGTAGCCAAAGCGGCAATCGAGTCAGGCGTTGCCCGCAAAACGATTTCCGACTGGAAAGCTTATGACCTGCATCTTCAGGAGATGATGGGCTATGACAATAAACTGATGCGCCGTCTTTCTGAAACTGCCCGTCAGAATCCTCGTCGTGTGGTATATGCCGAAGCCAATCATGCCAATATGCTCAAAGCGGCTATCCAGGCGAAACAGGATGGTTATTGCTTTCCTATATTGTTGGGGAATGAGGAACGCATTCAGAGGATAGCGACAGAGCTTGGGCTAAGTCTCGAAGGAGTGGAAATCGTAAACATGCGTCATGACCGGGAGGAGGAGCGTCGGGTACGTTACGCGCAAATTCTGGCCGAAAAGAATGCCCGCAAAGGGATCACCTTCAATGATGCGCTGGAGAGAATGAACGACCGTAACTATTTTGGAATGATGATGGTGGAATCGGGAGATGCGGATACCTTTATTACCGGTACCTATACCAAATATTCCGAAACCAGCCGTATCGCAAAAGAGGTGATTGGCATCCGTGAAGGATATAACTGCTTTGGTGCGATGCATATCGTCAACACCAAAAAAGGGCCTTACTTCTTTGCCGATACGATGATCAACCGACTGCCATCCACCGAGACGCTGATTGACATTACCCGTTTGACCAATCGTGCGGTAAAATTCTTCAACATCAAACCGGTGATGGCGATGATCTCTTTCTCGAACTTCGGAACGGATACCGAAGGTAGTCCGGCTTCCATTCATGAGGTGGTGAGACAGCTGCATGAAAACTATCCGCACATTGATGTCGATGGGGAGATGCAGGTGAATTTCGCACTGGACAAAGATCTACGCGATTCGAAATTCCCATTCAGCAAGTTGGCCGGTAAGGATGTGAATACATTGGTCTTCCCGAACCTTAGTTCCGGAAATGCTGCATACAAACTAATGGCCAATATGGGCGGAGCAGAGATCATTGGTCCGATTCAGATGGGGCTAAATAAACCAATCCACTTTACTGATATCGAAAGCTCGGTGCGTGATATCGTGAATCTGACCGTAGTATCGGTACTCGATGCCCTAGCATGTGAGAAGATGGCTGAGCTTAATAAACGACGATAAGTTTAGAATTGATAAAACGAGAGAGAATGACCTAAAGATCAAACCTAACAGGTCTTCAAGACCTGTTAGATATTTTCAGAATTTAAAATAAACGAGCCGCATTGTTAGGATCATTCCTTTCAATGCGGCTCGTTTTTCAATGCAACAGATTACGGTTTCACAGCCAGTATTATTTTGTTTTTGAAATCAATCTTTTCAAACATATCGTTACCAGACGTTGACATTTCACCTGAACGATCCAGACCTCCGCCCATTCTGCCGGAACGTCCCATACCGCCGCTTCCCATGCCACCGGCATGAAAGCTTGCCCCGGAATGAGAGCCTGATGCGGGATCATCCTGATTAATTTCCAGTGAAATTTCTTTTGCCGAGATCTTTTCCAGAGAATAATCAGCTCCGAATAATACGGAAAGCGGAATCCGGCATTCTATACCCATCTGATCCTGATCATTCCAGAGAACCTGAAAGGATGTTTCTCCATTATCTCCGGCCACCAGCATCTCACTCTTTCCTGCAAATCCGGTTATATCCATAGTCGGTTTGTTCAACAGATACATCTGTTTCATGACTGCGACACCCGAGCCACGACGTTGTTGCAGGCGTCCTTGTTCTGTTGATGTCTGGGCAGACTGATCCGATTCCCCTTGTTTCGGAAAATCCTCCTGCATCTGCTCTTTGGTTA
Organism: Bacteroidota bacterium; assembly: GCA_030706585.1. Classification (GTDB taxonomy): domain Bacteria; phylum Bacteroidota; class Bacteroidia; order Bacteroidales; family UBA7332; genus CAXXIC01. Next base: position 4,040 of record JAUZOF010000240.1, on the reverse strand, counting down.
TGTGTTGGCCGGCAAGTTTCAGTGTCCCGGTTATCCTGGGTTTGATGTTGGTTTTCAGGGTAATGTTCAGTCCGTTTCGCATAATGCGCATTTGTCCGCCGGATTCGATAACCTGAAAAACGAAATAGAGATATTTGTCGTCATTGGCAAATCCATATCTCATCGTCGAGACTTTGTCGTAATAGTGCAATTGCCCCTGCCATTCGGTTAATTTCCCATCAATAGTGACCGTGGGCATCCAAACCGGTCTGTTGTTTTGGGCCTGTAAGCCGGACATAACTAAAAAGGATATTCCGGCTACCCATAGATTCTTTCTCATTGTCTTTCTCATTTTCTCCACAATTGATTATTTATTCAATGCACCAATGGCACCGTTGGGCGTTACCGTCTCGGCACTGATACTCATGAACCGGCAAGTCCCGTTATTGTAAAAGCTGATACTGGCTTTTCCCTCCTTGTCGGTTTTTACGTCTGGGTTCCAGTAGAGGGTACGACGGAAATCATTTTCATCTGGCAATATAGCACTGTCGTAACGTGGACTGTAGAATTCCTTCACGTAAGCATAGCCTTCAAGTTTGGTATTCCGAATACCCAATGGTTCTTTCCGGTAATGATTGTCTTTATAGGTGTAAAGGTAAATGCGAACGGAATTCCCCAGTTTCTCCGAAATGGTGACGGTCTGAATCTGGTCGGCCAGTATCTCTTCTATTTTCCAGGCAGTAGCGTTGATATTCCGGTCATTCAGGATGAATGTCACTTTTCGACCTTTATAGGTGCAGGTTACTTTATCTCCTTCTTCGATATAATTGAAGTAAGGATTGGTCTGGCCCAGGAACTGGTAAATGGTCACAGGATCATCTTCTCCTTTATCTCTCTGGACATCGATGGTTTGCTCCACATCATATACGACATTAGCATATCTCAAACCCTCAGCCTCTCTTTTCATCCGCATTTTGTCCTTTACCATCACCTCCGGCAGCAAATGGCTCTTTTGGTCAAGGGGTAGATTGACTGATTTATTTCCTGATGAATCCGGTGAGCTGACAGCGACGTCTTTGGTCCTGTTTTTTTGTTCCTGTATTCCCTGTTCATAGAAAGAATAGGTTCTGGCATCGGGGCTGAAAGTCCGGTTAAGCATGATGTAATGTTCCTTACGTTTACCTTTCACCTTAGTTTCCAGAATCAGGTTACCAGTTCCCTGGAAATCAGCCAATGCCAGATTGAATTCTCCGTTCTTGTCGGTCGGACATGTTCCGCGTTGTGACATTCCCCCGGCCATCAGGATCATATCCACTTCGACATTCTCCTTCGGCTTTTTCCCAAAGGAAGAAAGCACGCGTCCGTCAATAACCAGACTCTTTTCCATCGGATACTTTACAGTGAAAGGCTCCACTCCGGCCATTTGTTTCCATGAATAACGGGTCCAGCCCTGAGTCATCATCAACAGATCGAGCGCCAATCCTCTTTCGTAATTATCAGACTCGAAATAGAACGCCGGATTTTCAATGTAGCCTTTCAGCTCGGAAGAGAGCAGCAAATTGGTCAGGATGTTTTCCTTATACGGATTTTCAAAGGAGGAGGAAGCATCGTGAACAGCCACCGAGAATGAAGTCTCCACAGGATTTCCCAAATGGTCTTTGAGCAGGAAATCCATGCCGGCTTTTTCGTAGGGTTTATAGGTAGGCTGACTTTGTGCAACGTCAAAAGTCATCTGGGAATGGTGATTGATAAAGGCCAGGCGCTCGGCCAGTACTTCTCCGGCTTTGTTGAACAGGGAAACCTGAATCACACCGGTAGGCAGAAGCTTTTTGGGAATGTTAACCAGTAACTGATTGTCTGTGCCCAGATATTCGCTCTCGAAAGCATAGAGCCTGCCCCGGCAAGACAATGATAAGCCTACGCTATCGGGAGCCGTTTCCTGACTTCTCTGTATCAGGACGCTAAGTTTGTCATTATCCAGATTGTTCACCGTAATGACATAGCCGTCCGGTTGGGCTTTGGGTAGCTCGAAGGTGTATTCGGAATTCTGATACTGGGCTTTTACTTTGTACTTTCCGGCACCGGGAGTAAATTCAAATTCGCCCATGCCCATATATCCCGTATCGAAATCAGCTACCTGGTGCCCCTGCTCGTCATATACGACTCCGGAGGTGACGGCGCTTTCTCCGTTCTTACCGGTGGCCTTGAAGGCAATTTTCGATTTCAGGCCAACGACCAGATTTCCGCCCTCCGGAAAGAAAGAGATATTCAGTTTGCCTCGTTGGGAATACTCCTTGCGCGGACCGGGCACTGCCTGCACCTTATAGCGGTCAGACATCGAAGGTTTATCGTATTGTCCATCCTTTGCCGGCTTATCATAGATAGGGAAAACCCGCGAAAAGATAACCTCTTTGCCAAAGTTCAGCATTCCGCGCGTATAGGCCCTGACTTCATAAAATCCGGATTGCTTCAGGGAATTCAACTGAAATTCGCCGTGGCACTGGCCGTTTTCAATCTCTAGTTTTTCGGACTGGAGCAAATTGCCATCCGGAGAGAGAAGCTCCACATACAACGTCTTGCTCAGGGGCGAAAGAGCGTTACGCTCAGCCATCACCACATAGGCTTTAAACCATAGGGTTTCCCCGAGGAAATAACCGTTATTATCAAAGTGCAAATAGACCTTTTCCTGCGGATAAAGGTTGGCAAACGTGGCAAAATGCTTTGCATAGTCGACTAGCTGTTGCCGGGCGGTTTGGGTTTGCGCAACGGCATGAAGGCCCGATACGCATAGCAGCAAAAACAGCAGGCTTCTGAATTTAGGTAGTGTATTCATTCGTGGTTGGTTTTAGGACTTGAGAGGATAATTTGACTGATAGACCCATGAGAAGTTTAATCTATTTCAAAACGCCTGCAAAGCTATCTTTTTTCACCTGCTATCATCTATCATAACCCTCTTACAAATAGATTTTTAATGTGATTTTAAGCTACTACACGAATAGGATTTACACAACATCCGGTTTGTCTTACCTGAAGCAAGCTATTTGCAAGTACGAAACAGGATGTTTTGTCCTACACCCAACCCCTACCGACGTTAAACAGGTGTCTCTATGGAAGCAAACAGGCTGAACTCCGATCCGGAATCCAGCCTGTTTTTTTGGGTGATCTGACACGCCCTGTCTGACTAATGACCTATTTCTTCAGATCTTTCAGGTATGCGGCTTCATCCGATGTGTGCTGCACAGGAGCGGTGAGGGGGATAAATTCGAAGGGCACATATCCGGTAACCTGCGAAAAGCAAAGACTCCGGTCCTTTGTTGCCATTACTACGATTTTCAATCCTCCACGCTCTGAAGGGTTCAACAGATGTATGTCTGTTACTTTCCCATTATCATAGAGGCGCAGCAGTTTGTCGCTTTCCGCAGCATCGAAATATATCTCGAAACGGTTCAGCCGCTGATGGTTAGAAGCTGCCACAAAATAACTTTTGCGCATAAACAGCTTCAGGACTCCCGTTAATGAGGCTATAACACCCAGCACCAGTAGCAGGTGTGGAAATATGCTGGTGGGTGACCATGAGCCGAGGCTCATCAATACAAAAAACAGGACTCCGGATATCAGGTAAAGAACTCCTGTCCAGATGCTGCTACGGGTTTTGTAAACGATATGGGTATCCATGTTTTCGAGAACATGTTCTATTGAATTGTACTTTTCCATAAGAATATATTGTAACGAGCGAGCATGACGATGCCCGCTGATATTATTGAATAAATCAGTTTTTAATAAAGGATAAAAACGTGCTGTGTAGGGATAGAGAGGTGATTGCCGGGATTCAAATCAGCAGTTTGCGGAGGTGATAGAGGTAATAACCATCCAGTTGTATAAAAGCTGACCTGGAGAGGCAAATGCTCTTCCGGATGAGGTATTGCCGATAGACTAATTGGTTGTAGTTTCTCAACCGGCCGGCATTCGACAAATAGGGATGAATGCGCAGGGGAGCCTGCTGAAGCGTGAAAGCACTTGATACCAGCAGACACTCCTGATCGGAAAAGAGCAGCTTCCCT
>JAUZOF010000024.1 GCA_030706585.1 Bacteroidota bacterium | reverse complement strand
TATCGGATGAGGAAGCAATTTTACGGTGTCCCAAAATGGCAATCGCCACTTCGTCCGGCGAAATAACCGCTTCATGCGTCACCCATTCGTAAGATGCCTCGGGATATAAAGGTCGAAGACCCGAACCATCAGAATTAACTATCCAGGTGCGCTGAGGTGACTTCCCCCCCGTCTCCCAACAGAATATAATCTGGCCGGGAACCCAGGGATTAGCCTGAATATGTCCCACCTGAAAAGGAACGGAAGCGACATATTTGATTTCTCCGGTGTGAATATTCATACCGGCAATACCGGCAGGACCAGCTCCCATGTGACGAGGGCCAAATGCAGGTTCAATCTTAGCATCGGGAGCCAAATGACGGGCAGCTTCCTCTTTGCCTACGCGAAACCAAACCCAATCTTCACTGCCGTCGAGCGCCATATCGCCACCGGCTTCCAGTTCAGGAGGGGTTTTGCCGCAAATATGCTGGTAAGCCGATTCCGGTTTCATGGTTCCGGCCTGACTATCGGCAAAGAGCTTCGCTAAATCAACCTCAACAATGGATAAAGATTTGCTTAACGTATCATTCGGCTGACGACGCATAAAATAGAGCTTCATCGACTTGCGTGCCACGTTGAGCATACCGGTGTAACCTCCTTCGGTCACCTGTACCATCACACCGCTCTTCTCATTTACGGCCATTGCCTCGCCTTTAACCCGACCGGAACGGAAAATAAGCCACTTGCCATCGGAAGTCCATTGGTTATGCGTCTGGTAAATCTTGGAGTCCCCGACAGGAGTGCTGGTGAGAAAGATCAATTTGTTACCGGTAACCGGATCTTTGATGACTTTCCGCTCGGACGGAAAACGTTTCCCGATTTGAGCATGAAGGGACGGAGCAATTATTCCAATCCCCAGGGCAAGAAGGGCAACAGCCAGTGCGTTTTTCATAATTATCTGAACAATAACAGGTTGAAACTTTAAAATAATCAATCCTGCATTTTTAGAAATTCAAGATTGATGCCAAAATACCGGAAATTACAGTCATGATAATGGCAAATTACATGAGAATATTGGCTGATTACAGCAAAATATTCACTGATTACAAGAGAATATTGGCTGATTACAGCAAAATATTCACTGATTACAAGAGAATATTGGCCGATTACAACAAAATATTCGCTGATTACATGAGAATATTGACCGATTACAGCAAAATATTAGCTGATTACATGAGAATATTGACTGATTACAACAAAATATTCGCTGATTACATGAGAATATTGACTGATTACAGCAAAATATTCGCTGATTACATGAGAATATTGACCGATTACAACAAAATATTTGCTGATTACATGAGAATATTGACCGATTACAACAAAATATTCGCTGATTACATGAGAATATTGACCGATTACAACAAAATATTTGCTGATTACATGAGAATATTTGGCAGATTACCGTATAATATTCGCATATTACAAGAGAATGTTAGCAGACTTCAATCAAGACATCGGCAATACAGCTTCTGTAATCCTACCCCTTTCAACTAAAAAAGGAGTAGGATTGCTTATATACAGGAAATAATATGTTCTGGGAAAACTTAGAAATTATCCGTTCTGAAGTTAGGCGACCACAAACCGTCCTTGTTCGAAAGACTTGCCGGAGGATTCACACTCCAGGCGTAACGAACAGCAATAGGCTTCTTCACTTCCGGAGAGGAAACAACAATCGTCTTACCTTCTATCTTAGCTTCCGCCCACACAAACTTCTTGTCTTCACCACAAATGGCAAAGCCGGTCAGCTTACCATCTTTCGCCACTAAACCGCCACCAACGTGGTCAAAGAAGAGGCGAATTTTATCACCCTCCACTTTGTAGCTTTTGTACATCGGGCCGGAGTATTCAATCTTTTCACCATACACTTTGGCACGGGCAGCCACGCCAAGGCGATAACCGATAGCCTGTTTGTTCTTTGGGTGAATGTTTTTGGGGTCATTGCCCGCGTTCTCAATCGCAACGGCCATGGCTGTATTCGGAATGGAAAGGTTCTTCACCTGAGCTTCACGAACGGTCATCATGATGTCGTTTTTAACCGGCTCGGTTACAGGAGCGCCATAGTTGGCCAACTGAACATAGAGGAACGGGAAGTTACCTTCGCCCCAAGACTTGCGCCAATCGGCCACCAACGTCTCCATAATCTCGCGATAGAGATTGGAAGAGGGACCGTTTGATTCACCCTGATACCACAACGCTCCACGAATGGCGTAAGGAACGAGAGGCGCAATCATCCCGTTGTAACAAACGTAAGGATTGTGCTGGTCAACAATCGGACTCGGATTGCGCGGAGCTTTTACCTTCTTAGCAGCAGTCACATCACCGGCAGCAGCCTGAGCAGCGGCCAGGTCTCCCTGGTATTGTGCAAGTTCTGCACGGTATTTCGACATGAGATTGGCACTATCCGCAACGAACTTGTTGAGTTTATCGTGATAAGCGTCCAAAAGCGGCTTCAGATTCGGATGAGATTCCAAAGATTCCTTGCTAATCCACGTTTCAGCAGTGCTGGCACCGAAAGCGGAAGTCACCATACCGATAGGTACGTGAAGTTTCTTTGAAATCTCACGGGCAAAGAAGTAAGCTACAGCCGAAAAATGGCCGACTGTCTTTGGTGAACAGACTTCCCATTTACCGCTAGCATTGACCTGCGGAGTCTGTTTCGGGGTATAATCAACGTCAAAGACACGGATGGTAGGATAATTGGCATTGGCCACCTCCTCGGCTTCATTAAGCACACCACACCAGTATCGGTCATCTTTCGCAACGGTCATGTCCATGTTAGACTGGCCGGAGCATAGCCACACTTCACCCACGTAAACGTCATTGACGGTAACGGCATTCGTTCCTTTGATTGACATTGTGAATGGTCCGCCTGCCTTCTGCTTCGGAAGACGAATCATCCATTTGCCGGAAGCATCTGTCGTAACAGTTTGCTCCGATTTATTGAACTTAACGGTTACTTTCTCACCGGCTTTAGCCGTTCCCCACACGGGAATCAGCACGTCACGCTGCAACACCATGTGGTCGCAGAAAAGAGTCGAAGGTTTCACTTCGGCTTTTGCCCAGATAGCAGCTGTCATTGCTACGGATAGACAAAATAGACGGGATAGTTTATTCATTGTTGATTAATTATTAGAGAAATATCACAGAGGACACAGAGAAATGCACAGAGAACCACAGAGGTTTTAGACACATTTCTCTGTAGTACTCTGTGAAAAATCTCTGTGGTTCTCTGTGACACCTTAAATTCTACTCCATATAAAATACTTCCGGCAGAGGAATCGAAACCGGAGAGTTATCAGGATTGGTTTCCATAATGTCGGCCATATAAGCCCACCATTTCTGAACGATTTCGGTGGTGCCCAAATCCTGAGAACCGCCATCACCGATGGTTTTCTGCACAGCAAAAAGGATATTGGTCTCTTTATCCCAGAAAATGGAATAATCACACACGCCGTTGTCTTTGAGAAGTTGTTTCAGTTCAGGCCAGATGGCGTTGTGGCGTTTTTCATACTCGGCTTCGAAGCCCGGTTTCAGAAACATTTTGAATGCTTGTCTTTTCATGATTGAATAAAGATTAAAAAGCCTCTCCCCCTACCCCTCTCCAATAGAGAGGGGAGAGAATGACTACTGGTTATTTAAAGATAAATAGATTAAAGACTTAAAATGGGATATGCTCCAACTCCCTCACTTTTGGGGAGGGTTGGGGTGGGGTTTCTCACTCCTCCGCAAATATCGGCTTATCCGTCTTTTGCTGCTTGCGATAAAACTGCACCGCACTGTCATTCATCTTCGGATAAGTGGTTTTAAGCAGGCGAATCATCTCTCCTCCCGCCAAAATCACCGGACCGTAACCGTGTGCAGCGTATTTGTGTACCGGACGATAGTAATAGTACGCAGGGTCAAAGCCCATTCCCGTACCCACACAGGTACCTTCCACTTCCCCGGCCTGATTGACCTTCGATTCCACGGCGTGCCAACCCAACATAGCCACAGGACCATAAGCCAGAGGGTCAATCCATCCTTTATTAATGGCATGGGCGATGCAATAGGTATAAATAGCGGTAGCAGAAGTCTCCAGGTAAGAATCATTGCGGTCAAGCAACTGATGCCAGAAGCCTTCTCCGGACTGGCAAGCAGCGAGACCGCGAATGTGAGCGCGAAGGAGTTCGAGAATCTTATCACGACCGGGATAGTTTTCAGGAAGAGCATCCAGGACCTCCACTTTGGTCAGGATAGCCCAACCGTTGGCACGTCCCCAATGGAAAGCCGGATGTTCGCTCATTCCCTCAACCCAACCGTGACGATAAAGGCCCTTTTCTTTTATGAACATGCGGTCGGCAAATTGCAACACCTGCTTTACCGCTTCGTCATAGTATTTCTTGTCGCCGGTCAGTTTACCCATGTTGGCAATGGCGGGGATGGCCATAAACATATCGTCGAGCCAAACGGAGTTGTACATCGGGCGTTTACGGGCAAAGGTTCCATCAGCGAGACGATACTCTTTGTTCATGACAAAGTCGATGTAGTTATCAATCATTGCACGGCTGTTGCATTTCAGGCCATCATTCTGCGCTTTAATCATCGCCGAACACATCGCACCGGCATCATCCAACGCTTCGGGATGAATCACCTGGCGAATCTGCGGTTCCACGATGCCCTCTTTGCGAAGCTTCTCAAAATAAGGAGCAACAGTGGCCAGAAAATTGAAACGGTCGGAAACGTATTTGGAATAACGGGCATCACCGGTGGTTTGTGCGGCAAGCAACATGCCAGCATAAGTTACCCCCCACTCATAACTGGCGAGTCGGAAGGTCCCCTTTTCAAGAACTGAGTTTTTATCAATCTTACGGAAGTCGGTGATTTGAGCCTGAGTCTCTTTGTTGATAACTTTATAGGGAGTAGCGGTATCAAGGAAAGTTAGAACACGGTCAATTACACCTTTAACTTCTTCAGGAGTGGCAACGCCGTAAGGAGTCTTGTACTCCGGCTTCATCAGGTGCATCGGCGTATTGAAGTCGTTGACTTTATCTTTAGAGGTAACGTTTTGTGCCTGCGCGAAAATGCACAGAACACAAAACAGACCACAAACTAAGCTTATCAATCGTTTCATTTCGCTTTACGGCTAAGTTTCATCATTTCAATACCGGTATGAAGCACAAGGCCCAGACCGTGTTTCTCGTTGTCACCGACTGGGCGGGTGTAGTAAAATACCAGGTCATCAGAAATACCGGTTCCAACACAAACATTAGAGAACTTGCCATCAGCCGTAATCTGGTTTTTCTTCAATGCATTCCATCCGGCCATCGCAATGGATTTGTAAGTCGGGTCAATCCAGTTGTTGTTCAACGCCTTTGCGATAGCGTAAACAAACATAGCTGTTGCAGAAGACTCTGCGTATGAATCCGGTTTATCCAACAATTGGTGCCACATACCGTTTGCATCCTGATAACGGGAAAGTCCCACAATCTGACGTTCGAGGTATTTAATCAACTGGGCACGTTTCGGGTGATTAGCCGGCATAAGCTCCAAAAGCTGAGCAGTGGAGACCGCAATCCAACCGTTTGCACGCCCCCAATAGGCCACACCATTGCGTTTCAGGTCGGTATAATAGCAATGGTAGTAAATTTGTTTGGTCGGGTCCCAAAGCAGGTCTGAAATCTGAAGAATTTGTTTGGCAGCATCATCGAAATACTTCACATCTCCGGTGAATTTCCCCATGCGTGAAAGGAATGATACGCTCATGTAAACGTCATCCGCCCAAACCGTCATCTTGCGGGGAGTCTTGCGGCAAAGCGTTCCGTCAGGTAAACGATCCTGCCCTTTGGTTATGTGGTTAGCAGCCATTTCGATGTAAGTTTTATATTCGGGTTTCGGCGCATATTTGTAAATGTCAATCACACTCGCACCCATCGAACCGCAATCATCTAGTTCCTTAAAGTGCCAAAGCTGACCGAACGGCCATCTCCAGTGTTTTTCCTTTAAATCTTCGGGAATTCTCTTCTTGAAATATTCATAGTTGGCAAAACCGAAAGCGATGTGATTCTTCGCATAATCAATATACTTCGGCTCTTTGAGTAATTCACCCAACTCAACCATCGCCATATTGATAACTCCGTTTGAATAGTGCCATTCACTGAGCGGTGTCGCGAAACCAACCACAGTTCCTTCGGGTATTTCTGCCGTGGAATTATAAGTTTTACCGTCTTTCACCCCGACAAACTGTGTAACGGGTTGTTTCAGGATATTATCAGCCACACGACGGAGCATGGCTTCATCGGAATCGTTCTGGGCAAATGCCATTCCGGCAAATGCTGTCGCACATAAGGTTAAAAGTGTCTTTTTCATATTTGGATTCTGGTTGTTATTCAATATATCGTAGTAGGATGATCAATCCCTCATCCCCTCAATCCCTAACAACGGGTTCGTCGCTGTTGATTACTACGAATTTCTTCGGCGCTTCGGGCTGATTGATACGAACGTTGTTGAATCGCGCACCTTTCACATCATCCAACTGGATAGACGGACGGTAATCGGGTTGCATAAAGCTGATTTCCACATCTTTTACCTCTACGTTTTTAGCGTGACGGATGTAAAATGAAGAGGAAGGAATAATGCCAAACATCCACGGTTCCGGATAGAGTTTCTCGCTTTCGGGAGGAGTCAGTTTGGCCTGTTCGGCAGTGCCTCCGCCTTTGTAAAGGATGCGGATGTTACTCAATTTCACATCTTCGATGTAATGACCTGGCAATCCGCTGATGAGACAGCCGTAACGGGAATCGGCGTTATAAACGTTGACATTATCAATGGTAATGCGCTTCATGCGACCGACCGGAGTTCCTTCCGGGCTACGAAGACGGGCTCCCAAACGAAGGAATATCGGCGAGTTAACAATATCGCGCATAGTCAGATTGCTCACCACAATATCTTCGAGCACACCGCCATCTACTGTTTCGAGTGCTAATCCACGGCAGCGTTCAAAGATGCAGTTTGAGATGGCAATGTTACGGAAACCACCGCTTGATTCGGTTCCGCATTTGATGCGACCGGTTGCAAATCCCTGGTCGGGAGCCTGAGGTTCGTCGCGCTGGAAAGTTCCATTCAACACCGAACCACGGTCATATCCACTCACATAGCAGTTGGTTATTGTCACATTTTCGGTATCACGGAAAAATCCGAGACCATAACTTGCCTTCAACACAATCGCATCATCCCAGGGAGAGTTTACAGAACAATTGGAAACACGCACATTGCGGCAACAGTCGATATCAAGTCCGTCGCGATTGGTATCGATGAGTAAATTATCAATGGTCATATTGTCCACACCCGTTGCGAGCAAAGCGAAGTGACCGCAATTCAGCATTTTCAGGTCACGCATCACCACGTTGCGGCAAAGCTTCAGACTCACCGCTTTGTTCCCCACACCCGGCAGACGGCTTTCGCCACGAGTCAGCCCATAACCGTTGATAAGTCCCTGTCCGCAGATGGTAACATTCTCAATATTTTCACCCCAGATCAGACTGTTTTGCCAGTGGCTGTGACCGAAATCCTGAAACTTATTGAACTCATTCGGTTCGGCAGCATCGTAGCCAACTCCGTTTTCAGGATAAGCAGCGAGAAGAGTTGCTCCGGCTTCGATTTGCAGCGTGATGTTACTTTTGAGTCGAACCGAATAGCTGGCGTAAGTGCCGGCAGGAAGGATAATCGTTCCCCCACCCGCTTGCGCTGCGGCTTCGATGGCTTTGTTGATGGCCGGTGAATCGATGGTCTTGCCATCGCCTTTCGCACCGTAATCTTTTACGTTGTAAAAAGGAGATGCCTGAAGTTGCAAAGCAACCAGAGAAAGGATTAATGCGATGTATTTCTTCATAGTTCTTGAATATGCTTATTGGCAAAATGGTCTCTACACTCATTTCAGGGGATTACCGTAATGATTACCCGTTGATATTTTTTCAATGATGGAGTCCCCGAATCAGACACTTCACAAATCATGTGGATTGTATCTCCGGGCAAGGCATCTTTCGGAATTGTAATCACCGCCTTTGCTGCTTTCACATCGGGCAGTGACTTGCCTTTATAGGTTCCGGCCTCTGAATAGTGCCACCATTTAAAGCTCAGGGCATTTCCATCAGGATCAAAAGTAGCCGACGCATCCAGTTTTACTTTCGCTCCGGCTTTTGCCTGTATATCCAATGGTGTTTTTTTCAGACGAACGACCGGATGATGATTTGCAGAAGCATAATCCTTTATACACCAGTCTGCACGGGCAGCAAAATCATTCTGCACATCTTTCATCCATCTCCATATCGGTTTGAAATAGTTGGTTCTGATTTCCCGCTTATCGGATGCGGTATCTTTCTCCATTTTCTTTGACCAACTGGTGCGAAAGCCCCACTGTCCTTCCGGTCTCTGAAAAGCTGAATCAGGAAGAGGGTCCATCCATACGTTATTTCTTACTTTCACATAACGGCCCCCCCAACCGCCATTACCCGGCGACTCCATACTACGAAGTCCATTGGGGATACAATGCAGAAATGAAGGGGTATCTCCTTCGCCATTAAAGGCTCCCTTTTTATTTTCATACACATCACACAGCGGCCCATGTCCCTGTATGATATTATTAGTCATCCATTTTGCTTCAAAATAAGTTTTCACATCTTTGGGAAGCACTTTTGACCAAATGTAAGCCATACAGTCAAACTGATCGGATATAATAGTCGGGATATTATATTGCTCCCAATTAGGGCGAATATATTCCTGATAAGACTGGTCTTGCTCCCAAATCAAATACAATCGTATTTTGGAGGCAACTTCCTGCATTCTCTCAGGATAATCCTCTTGTATCGTTTTCAGCGCGCGCGCAATTGTATTGCATCCACCCCAGGCCTGTATCCATACCGGACGTGTATCTTTTTTATCTAGCAAGACCTGAACTATTAAATTCGATCCTTCTGTCCGAATACTATCCTCCCCGACACCATTTATGTTTCCGACTTTCCATTTGCTTAACAGATATTCGGGACTTGGATATCCGGGAGCATGCCGCAATAGGTTCTTATACACTTTTGCATAGAGCCCAATATACTCCGGCACCCATGAAACAGAATGAAAAGCATTCCATCCTTTTCCTCCTACCCAATGAAACTCGGAACTACTATTGATTATTCCCTCCACATCAAACTCATTACAGGTAAGAAGAAACCGAACCATGGTTGCCCGGTCATCAGCTTCACCGTCTGTAGTGACAATTACACGTGGTTTCACATTCTGGCCGTATGCTTTCAGATTTCCCAGAAACAATGCCGTCAGGATGCTTAAGAATAATAGTTTTTTCATTATCGCTTGTATTTTAGAACTCTTGTCCAATCTGTTTTTGACAAAAAGCCTCATCTATAAAATCAGTTCTGATATTATGCCGTCCATCCGGTTTATGGAAATCTGGCGAACCTTCTCCAGTCGTTGAAAATGGATCAATAATTTTATAGGCTCACTTCAAACCGTCAATTTTAACGCTATAATTTTATAGCGTTAAATTCAACGGCAGATTTTAACGCTATATTTTTATAGGATGAATTTCAGCCGTCAAAATCCTGTCTATAATTTTATAGGACGATTTTCAACCGTCAATTTCCGTCCTATAATTTTATAGGCATGAATTCAACGGAAAATTTTCAGGCTATAAAATTATTGGGGCAACTTTTCCCGTCGAATTTCGATCTATATTTTTATAAGGTGAAATAAAGCGGTCGAAATCCAGACCTGACAGGTTTTGAAAACCTGTCAGGTGTAAAATTCTTCATCTAACCGTCACGTCCCACACTTTTGTTAGTTTCGATTTACCACCGACACCTTCCACCGAAAGCGTCACGATATAATGTCCCGCCTCTTTGTAAATGTGTTGCGGGTGTTGTTCCTCTGAAACAGTTCCGTCACCGAAATCCCAATATCGAGATTTGATTTCCCCGACCGATTCGTCTTTGAAAGCCACCAGCCGGCGATCCATATCCACAACCGTAAAACTCCATTTGGCTTCGATCTTTTTGGTAAATGCAGGCTCCAGCGGCATCAGGCGGAATGTCCGCAGGTAATCGGCCTGTCCGTACATGGTGTGATGCGACGAAAGATTCCAGAAACCGTTTTTCTCTTTCGAATTCACATCGTCAAAATCAATCACCGCCCAACTCATGCCGATTTTCTTGTTTTCCTTCAAAACAGAAGGCACCGAACGGGCCGGTTCCGTTCCCGCGTAATCAAACGGGGTAATGAAAAACTCCAGAATCAGTCGCCCTTTTTCTCCCGGCTTAAAGTTGAATTTGAATGCCGCATTGGCATACGGCAACTGCTTAATCCACGGCTGGCAACCCCACACCATCGCCCAATCTTTCTCTAAAGCCGGAGTGAAAATGTGATAATTCTGCGCATGAACGCCGTGCATCGAGAAAAAAGCCTCCCACGAATCGACACCTTTATCCTTTAACGGATGAAAACGATTGATGAGCGGCCCGCCCGAACGGTCGGCATCCACTACCAACTCGAAAATATCGGCTTCAAGCCCGGGACGGGAAAAGTCCCAGTAATTGTCCGCGGCATCGTAAAGGAAATAGAGGCGGTTCTCCCCTTTTACCCAACCGACTTTCACGCGAATGTCGGGAGTGGAAGCATCGGTTTGTTTATGCACACCCGTATCGTCCCACATATCTTTCGTACCCACCACATACGACTCCGGCACCATCGCCCAATCGGAATCATCACCGTCAATGCGCGGAATCTGATTGGCCGGAAACTGAAAGACTTTGAATTCAGCATCCGGATGAAGCGGCTGCGCTGCGGCGGTCAGGCTGAGGAGCGTTATGATTATCAAACCTCCAAGGTTTTTAAAACCTTGGAGGTTTCGCGAATATTTAAAAGCCATCTATTTTGATATAAGCTTATTGAACAACTCCGCCAAGTGAGAGTAATTATAGTCCGCATCTTTCGTCTGACGATAAACACAGATGTAATATTTTTTATTCGGAACAAGGGTAAATTTGCCGGTCAGGGCAGGAGCATCGGTCTTCTTTCCGCTTATGTAAAATGCCAGCGGGGAAGTTTGCTGATGAGCATCGGAAAGGACGCTTTCGGTTTCCACCGGGAAGAGCAGGTTAATGGTCTTCAACTTCATGCTTTCGCCGTAAAAGATGGTCACATCGTTGCGCTCCACCACGAAAACATTGTCTTTGCAATATTCAGGTTTCATACCCGCTTCATTCGCAGAGATTGTTTTTCCGGAAGCAGCTCCGCAAGCCCAGAAGAGTTGCAAGCCTGCGGGAATATTTTCGGTTGAAATTTCCAGAATGAGTCCGTCGGTTAAGGTCAGCGGGGCTGCTTTTACCCGTAGCAGGCCTTTTTCCAGCAACACATCCTTGTATTCGTAAATGAGAAAACCGCTTTTATTGGAAAATGTATTCGACTTAAGTTGCTCCGGCCAACGGCTCTCATTTCCGGAAATAATACCGAGACGAAGCGTTCCCGCCATTTCAGGAAGCAGGAAAGAGAATTGCGGAACTTTTCCTGCAACAATTTGAGAGGTTGGATTTTGTGTTTTGAGAATAATCGGAGTGGGCTTGCCCTGAGCTTTCAGGCAAGATATAGAAACAACTAAAAGACACAGCAATGACGCTATTTTTCTCATCGTATCAAACTTTTATGGCGGTTAATATTTGATTTCTACAAAGTTGAAAATTTCAACGGTTTTCCCAAATAGAGAAATGTACAATCCAATGAAAAAACATACAAGAACCTCTTTCCCCTAGTAATGAATTGTCCAAATCGGTATAAATTCCGTTCACCGGTAAAAAATAAGCCCCAGAGAGCATTCCCTGAGGCTATTTTATAACATTGAAACTGATATTACTGTTTAAGCGCTTTGCTTAAGCCGCATCCTTTCAGATTACGAATCCCTTCTGCAACTGTTTTTGCATTGAGGATAGCTCCGGCTTTTGAGGTATGAGTGTGGTCTCCGTAAAACATCAACTGAATAGAATCCTTGCCCATTTTCTCATATTTGGTGGCAATCATATCGTTCAGGTCAATGAAGAACGCTTTTTCCTGAGCAGCGGCCTCTTTGGTCCATTTACCTAAACCGTCATTGTTACGAATAACAGTGGTGCTGTCTTTTGTTGTAAACATATTTCGTGGAATGTGCGACAACATGATCGGGGTTGCTTTTTTGGCTTTGGTATCTTTGGCAAATTTACGCATGTACCAACCGAAGGTATGAATAGTTTCAGGCTTTCCGGTAGCTTCCATGACCACAGTAGTGTCCTGGTCGCCGTTGCCTTTAAGCACCGCGCGGGCACGACCGGTATTCAACGGTCCCATATCGTTATGACCGAATTGCATCAGCACATAATCGCCCTTTTGTACAGCCGAAAGCACTTTCTCCCAAAGGCCTTCACCCTGGAAGGTACGGCTGCTACGACCACCCAATGCGTGGTTTTCCACGGATACTTTTGTCGTATCCAGAAAATCTGACAGGAAGTGTCCCCATCCCCACTGGCTGTTGCTACCGTCATCTTTTCCGTTTTTCACGGTAGAATCACCGATCACGAAAACGACCGGACGACCTTTTTTACGCGAATATCCGGCTTTCTTGCCCTGAGGCGCTTTCTTGGGATCAGCACCTGATTTCAGGCCTAATAAATCTTCACCTGTGATTTTACTTTTACCTTGTTGTTCAGCTTTTGGCTGTTCTGCATTCTGAGCGGCTACCGATACTGAGAACATCAGCATCAAAGCGGCAAAGAAACTCATCTTGAATATTTTCATTGTAAATAGGAATTATGTGATTTTCTAATGGTTTTCTATTCGAATACGACATTCTCGCATTTCTCCAGCTTAATTCTGGAGGTATCCGAGAAAACAAAGTTAGTTATCTCCCAGTCTTTTGCATACTCTATGCTTCCGGGGTTACTGGTATGAATCTCAATATCCCTGAAATGGAAGTTGGTCAGCAGGGAATTACTAGCACCTGCCGCGACCAGAGCTTGTTTCGCATTGCTCGCATGTATATTTGACATATAGACATTGCGGAAGGTAGGTACACCTAACGATGCAGGCTCCACCTTTTGCAACATCACCTTCCAGTGGCAGGGAATTTCTTTCCCTTCATATTCCGCCGGAAGAGTCGAATAGCTGTAGGTTGGATTCCAGTTGAGAGATGTCTCAATAGCAGTTCCCACGTCGGCCATTTCCACGTTGTGGATATAAATATTCTCTGTGACACCACCACGAGTCATTGCCGATTTCAGACGCAAACCAACGCCAGTACCGGCAGCTTTCAGGTTATAGGCTGCAATATTACGAATTCCTCCGGAAGTTTCGCTACCACAGGTAAATAAACCACCGCCAGCACCTGATACACAATTCCGGATAACTACATATTCGGTCGGTCTGTTTACCCGAAGACCATCCGCATCACGACCAGACTTCAGGCAGAAATTATCATCGTTGCAGTCGATATAGCTGTTTTCCACCAAAATGCGACTGGATGAATCAATATCAACTCCATCGGTACTCGGCCCATGACCATCTACGTTATTGAGAATCGTCACACCTTTAACTGTACATTTATTGGAATAGAGCAATTGGATAGTCCAGAAACCAGCTTGTTTAAAGGTAATATCTGAGATAGTAACGTTTTCAGAATTGGAAACAACAAGAGTACGCGGACGTTTGCAATCGTAATCGACAATCCAGCGCAATCCTTTAGTTTCGTAATCCTTGCGCATTGTCCAGTATTTATCCCAGAATGGTTTACCCTGTGCATGAACGGTTCCTTTACCGGTTATAGCAGCTTTGGTCACATTGCTTACATTAATCAACGCAGCGGGCCATACCATTTCAATACCAGCCACACGGGTAGGCATATCGGGATAATCATCCAGGTTCTGGCTACCGAGAAGTGTTACATTTTTATCAATGCGAATATTTACTCCGTTTTTCAGGAAAATCGAGCCGGTCAGGTAATTACCGGCCGGAAAAGTTACAATTCCGCCACCATTTTGGGCACATTCGTCAATCGCCGATTGTATCGCTTTTGTATTTAATGTTTTTCCATCTCCGATTGCACCAAATCGGGCAACGGAAAATTTTTTCTTCACCGTGGGAAATTCTTTCGCTCCGACCTCTTTTATCCAGGTCAATGAAGGATAAACCTTCAAAATGGATTCGCGCTTACCTGCTAAACAGGAAGTGGAAATAGCCATCAATAAGACCATCCGGAACAAAAGAGATTTTTTCATCAGCAACATAAAAACTTGTTTATTACCTAATATCTATTGAATATACCTATCGAATTAATTGCCATCGGGCTTCACCACAGATGCAAACGGACTCAGCGGTAAATGGAATTTCTCAAAATCATCCGGTTTGGCCGGGTCAAAAGTCTTATAATCCGAGCGCAGATAGGTCAAGAAACCCAATCGTGCTTTTTTAGCTCCCTCAACAATGCATTTGGCCAGCTCATAACCACCATAGCTGTTGAAGTGAGTGTTATCTGCCAATGGCTTATTCTGGCCTTCAAAAGTTCCAGCCGGATAATGCACGAAAGCCTTGATTGACTTATCAGGGCCCCACGCCTCGTATAATGTTTTGCTCATGGCATTGAGGTCAATGAGGGCGACCTTTTCTTCGGCAGCCACCTGACGTGCCGCCTCGGGATAATCGCCCAAAGTATTGACCACTCTACCATCACCATCAAAATTTCGTCTATGCATTGAAGTCACAATCACCGGAGTAGCACCTCGTTTGCGTGCTTCTGCAATGAATTGTTTCAAAGTCTTTTTATAAGAAGTAAAAGGTCCGATACCTTCTCCTTTCTGCTTCTGGTCATTGTGACCAAACTCCATGAAGATGTAATCCCCTTTTTTCATTTGGGTCAAAAGTTTCGCCAATCGCTTTACGCCGATGAATGTAGAGGCGGTCTCTCCCGATTCGGCATAGTTGGCAATGGCCACACCTTTACCGAAGAAACGGGTAAACATCTGTCCCCAACCGCACCAGGGCTCGTTATCCTGGTCAACCACAGTAGAGTTTCCACAAAGGAATACCGTCGGCACATCAGCTTTCGTAATCTCCAAGGCTACTACCGACGGATGCTCGTCATTAAATTCGAGCGTCAGTTTATTATCCCAGTTCAGCTTACCGATTTCGCGGGGCTTTATCTTAACGGTATCGGTTGAAGAGATTCGGTGATTGCGGATATTCACGGTAAAAGTCTGTGTTGAAAACTCTCCTTTTTTAGTGGCAACATGCTCCAGCATCAGACGACGTGATTCAGCACGAACGGTTGTTAATGAAGCCATCTTCGCATCTCCGAGAATCATTTTAACATTGTAATTTCCTTCCGGAAGATTTACAGAAAAATAGAACGGTTTTCCGCCACACACACCATCAGAGGTCAACGCGTTTTTACCTCCACGGTCGAAAGCTTCGGGTATAGTCCCCAAATCAAAACCGTACCCTTTACTGTCTGAGAACTTATCAGCCGGTGTAACGGCTACATAACCTTTTTCAACAGTTGCCGTTCCAAAGTCGAATTTCCATTCAATCTGCTGTGCCTGTATTAAAGACGATGCCGCGAGGAGCAATACTCCAAGTATGTATTTCATTTATTGATTCTTTTATTTTAAATTCCACATCGAATGAACATGTTTCATAAGGACTTCATTCCCTCATTCCCTCAATCCTTATTTCACTCCCTTCTTCAACTCATCCGGGCTGCTTTTCGAATAAGTGCTGATCGCTGCAGCCTCTTTAGTAAAGAGGTCTTTGATTTGCTGAATATCTACCCTATTTTCAGGGCGGAACTTATCCGACTGCATGTAATTCACAATCGAGCGGTACAGACTTTCAGCTACCGGACGTTCTTCCAGATTCTTTTTCAAATCACAGGAGGTAATCATCAGTTTTCCCTTGCCCACATTTGCCTCCAGCAACATCGCCAGTTTGCGGTTGATAAACCAGGTATCAATCGGCTGGACAATCGGTTGAAATCCTTTCGGAAAGTCAGTCAGCAACATGGTCTGCGCTTTATTAATCAGCTCCCACCATTGCATATTTCCCCACGATTCGGTCACAAAACCCTTAAAAACAGGATGATAATTATTGATAAAAACACCGGTTGTATGCGGAGGACGCATTTTAAACCAGGAGGTATTCCAGAAAGCAGGCTGATACTGTTGTACCACATCTTTTCCGTATTTGATTTTTCCGGCAGCCAGTATCAGGACTTTCCCTCCGTCATTCAGTATCTTGGTTGCTTTTGCATCCAACGAGTCGGTAACATAAATACCGGATGTATTAACTTGTTGATTTTGTACAGGATATACCCAGAAGTCCCAGTCATTTACAAAATCAGTTCCGTCAATGGAGATTTCCAAATTAAGTTTTGATGCAGATTGAAATTCAGACAAATCCTGTTTTACTTCTCCCAATTCGAAATTATTTCCAACCGGAATATCTTTAACAGACAATACGCCTTGCTTCAGTACCAATCCGAAAGCATCTTTGATTCTCCAGATGGTTTTGGCATTAGCTAACTTCTCTCTGCCGAAATGAGCTACCTCAACTTTAGCATCGAGAGTTTCGTTGTTACGGAAAACGAATTTATCCATACGTAACAACGGCACGGTAGAATTGCAAAAGCGACGGAACTGAGGACTGGTTATATAACCTTTTTCATCCCAGAAAGCGTCCAATACACCCACCAACGCTGTCCCCTGTCCGGAATAGTCATTGAGTCCAAGCAACTGAAATCCGGCATAATCGGGAGTACGCAATGTTTTCTCTATTTCGTGTTTGTAGCACAATGCCTGCAATTTACCCGATGCCATCAGAAACTCATGACTCAGGTCAGCCATATCGTTGTCTGCCAGGTCTTCTTTGAAAAGCTCGAAGTTCTTCGCACGGGTTACCCCGGTATATTTTTTGATTTCATCGAAATTCGGGAATACGCACCACTGACCGGTTTCGTGTGAAACGTAAGGTTGTTTAACAGTATCAATTTTATCGCGATAATCAGACATCGATTCCGGACGTCCACCGCTCCAGGTCAGGCCGCGTGCTCCTGCTTTCACGTGATACTGACTCTTCGGCTGCCATGCCCATCCATTACCAACAGATGCTCCGGTATACAGGCGACGAGAATCAGTCGCTTTCCAGTAATCCACAAATTTACTTACCCAGGGAACCCAGGCTCCACGCGGTTCATTACCGGCTGAGAGAAAGGTAAATGAAGCATAGTTGCCGTACTCTTTCACCATACGCTTGGTCTCATCCATCAGATAGGTATCAATCGGAAGCCCTTTACCCAATTGGGTACTGTGGTTCGGCCAACTCGGACCTTCCGGTTGAAGATACATTCCCACACGGTCAGCTGCTTTGAAGGC
>JAUZOF010000239.1 GCA_030706585.1 Bacteroidota bacterium | reverse complement strand
GATTGATGCGGCCAAGCTGGATTACACTTCTGCCCAAAAGGATTTGTTGAAAACCATCGAATCGGTCTATCAGGATGTGGTTTCAGCGCAAAGCAAATATCTGGCCGCCAAGGACCAGTTGAAATCAACAGAACTCAGCTATAAACTTACTGAAGAGCAATTCAACCTCGGCATGAAAAATACGGTGGATTTGCTGACGCAAAAGAACAAATATCTGGCCGCACAGCAAGCCTTTTTGCAAGCCAAATATACCGCAGTACTTAACCTGAAGTTGTTGAATTTCTATCAGGGAACTTCAATCTCGTTGTAATGACCCCTCCCGCCTCCCCGAAGGGGAGGAGAAGTCCAAGCATCATCATGTTACGTTTGATTAGACTTATAAATATGACGAAATTCATGTGCTTGCTGCAGCAAAAGTCCCCTTCAGGGGAACCAACGGTCATCGACCAAAGGGAGATAATTAGGGGTGAATTAATAACGCGTCAAGCGGCCTGAAGCCGCTGAACGATAGCGCTCGCACACCGGGCAGCGGCTTAAAGCCGCTTGCCGGATTGAATTAAAAGTGTGGTTCAAAAAAGAATTCAAATAGAAACATAACAAACCAAATATGAAAAAGCAAACCAAGATTGGAATCGGAATCGTTGTCGTAATCGTCATCGCGATTCTGGCCTTTTCGCTGAAAGGGAAGAAAGAGGTAAAACTGGAACTCAGCACACAAAAGGTCACACTGGGAAATATAGTCAATACAGTAACAGCTACCGGCACCATCCAACCCATTAAAACAATTGATGTAGGTACACAGGTATCCGGAACGATCAAAAAACTCTTTGTGGATTACAATTCAGTGGTAAAGAAAGGACAACTCCTTGCCGTGTTGGACAAGACCGTTTTGCAGTCTACGTTAAATTCAAGTAAAGCTGCTTTTCATGCAGCTCAAAATGAGCTTAACTACCAAAAAAATAATTATGATCGTATCAAACAGCTTTTTGATAAACAATCAGCAAGTAAAACGGATCTCGAGACTGCAGAATACCAATATGTAAAGGCAAAAGCAGCGTTCAACTCGTCAAAAGAAGATGTCGTCAAGGCTCAAACCAACCTGAATTATGCGATGATCTACTCTCCGATTGACGGAGTCGTAATCTCCCGTGCAGTGAATGAGGGCCAGACGGTGGCTGCAAGCTTCAACACGCCGACACTCTTTAGCATCGCGCAGGATCTGAAGAAGATGCAGGTAGTGGCCAAAGTGGACGAAGCTGATATAGGCCAGGTCAGGGAAGGACAGTCGGTAAGTTTTACCGTGGATGCTTATCCCGATGATATATTTTCAGGAGATGTGACTCAGGTACGCCTTCAGGGTACAACAGCATCGAACGTCGTGACCTATGAAGTTGTGATCAATTCTCCTAACCCTGATCTAAAACTAAAACCAGGTCTTACGGCTAACGTTTCCATCAACACACTGCAACGCAACAATGTGCTGACCGTTCCCTCAAAGGCTTTACATTTCACCCCCGATGCCAAGTCCTTAAAAAAATTCGGAGCGAAAGGAGCAAAAGTTCCTGATGACAAAACGATTAAGATTGTATGGGTAAAAACCGATGCCGGCATCAAACCGGTAACTGTTACATTGGGTCAAAATGACGGGGTAAACACAGAAATCAATAACGGAGTAAAACGGGGTGACGAAGTGGTATTGGATATAAAATACCCGGCTCTGGAAATATCCGGTAAAAAAGAGGATTCAGGTAGTGGTGTCAGCCCGTTCATGCCGAGAAGACCGGGTAGCGAAAATAAAAAGAAATAATTACAAATCCAGTAATGAACATCCATTATGGACATTATCAAAATTGAAAACATGAAAAAAGACTTCGTCATGGGCAGTGAAGTAGTTCACGCCCTGCGGGGAGTCTCTTTCTCACTAAGCTCCGGGGAATTCGTTACCGTCATGGGGACGAGTGGTTCGGGCAAATCCACACTGCTGAATATGCTGGGTTGCCTCGACACACCTACTTCCGGAGAATATTTTCTGGACGGAACCTCTGTCAGATCAATGGATAAGAATCAACGGGCTATCCTCCGCAACCGCAAGATCGGATTTGTCTTCCAATCCTATAATCTTCTGCCCAAAACAACCGCGCTGGAGAATGTGGAGCTGCCTTTGATTTATAATCCTTCCATTTCGTCAAAAGAGCGAAAAGAGAAAGCTGCTGCTGCACTCGATGCAGTCGGGTTAACAGACAGGATGGAACACAAGCCGAATCAACTCTCGGGCGGTCAACAGCAACGTGTTGCCATCGCGCGGGCACTGGTCAATGAACCGGTCATTATCCTCGCTGACGAAGCAACAGGAAACCTCGATAGCCGTACCTCGTACGAAATCCTGGCATTGTTTCAAACCCTTCACAAAAAAGGCCGTACCATCATCTTCGTAACGCATAATCCCGAACTGGCCGCCTTCAGTAGTCGAAACATCGTACTGCGTGATGGTCGCGTCATCGAAGATACACACAACGACTCCATCGCTTCGGCCAAAGAGGTAGTGGATAAAATGAAGGTGGAAGAGGATTGAATTGTCGATTAGCAAATTTGAGAATTTGAAAATAAAAAGAGTCTCAACACCCACAATTCAGGAGAGGAATTTCTATCGAAAGTCTCTCTATGAGCGAGTCTTTCGAGTGTTCTTTCGAGCCTTTCGCTCATAGAGACTGTGTAAAAACTATCCGCCGACCCCTCCCAGCCTCCCCAAAATGGGGAGGAGCGGTGCAAAAAGGATGGAAATCGGGAAAATAGGCTGATTAAATGTGCTAATATCCATGTTTTGGACTGCGTTACAGGAGGGTGTCCAAAAAGAAAAAAGTCTATTCAAAAAGCAGCAAATTGTAAGCACAAGGGGCTATCTAAAAAGGAACATTCAAAACAGCTTACTTATAGAGTATATCTCATTTGCTAATTTACACATTTACCAATCTGCTAATTAAAACATTAGGATTATGAACCTGACAAACCTTCTTAAAATAGCGCTCCGAGCCCTGAGCAACAACAAATTCCGGGGATTCCTTACCATGTTGGGAATCATCATCGGGGTGGCATCGGTCATCACGATGCTGGCTATCGGACAAGGCTCCAAACTCAGCATCCAGGATCAAATCTCTAAAATGGGAACAAACATGATGATGATTAACCCCGGTCAGGGAATGTTTGGAGGAGTGCGGGCAAGCGCAAGTAGTATGCAGACGTTGAAAATGACTGATTACGAAAGCATTTCCAAGAACTGTAAGTATATCTCCAGCATCTCTCCGGTAGTTAACAGTGCCGGTCAGGCAATATACGGAACCAACAACACACCGACAGCAATTATAGGAGTAAATACGCAATACCTCGACATTCGTAAATACGCTGTTGAGAATGGAGATATGTTTACAGATCGAGATGTAAAGGTGGCAGCCAAAGTCTGTCTGGTGGGGAAAACCGTTGTGGAAAATCTTTTCAAGAAAGGGGAAAATCCATTAGGAAAAGTTATTCGTTTCGGGAAAATACCGTTTAAAATCATTGGCGTTCTGGTTGAGAAAGGAAACAACGCCATGGGACAGGATCAGGATGATATTATCCTCGCTCCTTATTCGACGGTCCAAAAACGGATTCTGGCAATTACTTACCTCAACAGTATAGTAGCATCAGCCGTTACCGAAGATGCGACTAATAAAGCCAAAAGTGAAATCAGTACCATCTTACGCACTGACCATAAATTAAAAGCAAAGGATGATGATGACTTCAACATTCGTACTCAGGAAGAGATGTTGACCATGATGAGTTCCACTTCCGATCTTCTGACCGTACTACTGGCTGCGATAGCCGCTATCTCACTGTTGGTGGGGGGTATCGGGATTATGAACATCATGTATGTCTCGGTCACGGAACGAACGCGCGAAATCGGACTTCGCATGTCTATCGGGGCACGAGGTGTTGATATTCTTTTGCAATTTCTGATTGAAGCCGTGTTGATCAGTGTGACTGGAGGAGTTATTGGTGTATTTCTGGGCATTGGCAGCTCACTTATTGTGAAGTCGATTGCAGGATGGCCGATTTACATTCAACCTTTTACTATTTTCCTGTCGTTTATAGTATGTACGGCGACCGGTATTTTTTTCGGATGGTATCCTGCACAGAAGGCATCGTCCCTCGACCCGATTGATGCATTGCGTTACGAATAAGATACAATGCTAACTTTGAAAAGGGGCTTGCTTGACATGCAGAAACCAATGTTTGATTTGCTGAATCCATTGCATGTTTTGTAAAGGCCCTTACATGTTTCGCAGAGGCCTTTGCATGTTTTGTTTGAGGCTTTGTATGTTATGCATAAGGCTTTTGCATGTTTTGCAAAACCCCTTACAGTATTTAGTAAACGGCACAAAATCAACATTTTGATGATTTCACATCAAAAATAGGAGTCAAAAGTTCCGTAATTGAGGAGAATATGATAGAAAAGAAAGCAAAAGTTCAGATATTGATTCATCTGCTGGCGTGGGGGATATTTTTCGGATTTCCCCTATTGTTTATGTTGGAGAGCGGAGAGCGCGAATATGTCCGCTATTGGATTTACATTGTCAATACTGCTATTTATATTGCAGTATTTTACCTCAATTATAATTGGCTCATCCAACGCTATCTCTTTACCAAGCAGATTAACCGTTTTATCTGGATAAATGTGCTTATGATTGCGCTTCTGAGCGTCATGTTTTTTTACCTGAAAGAGTTTGAGATACATCGCTTCATGCCGCAGCAACCACCTTTGCAGCTCAAAATATTGTTTTATTTCCGGGACATCAGTTTTATCCTATTAATGGTGGGGCTGAGTGTCGCTGTGAAAATGACCAGCAACTGGTATCGCATCGAAGCCATACACAAAGAGGCGGAACGTGCGCAATATGAGGCCGAACTCAAAAATCTCAAGAGTCAGCTTAACCCGCATTTCCTTTTCAATACGCTGAATAATATCTATTCGCTGGTGATTGTCCGGCCTGAAAAGGCGCAGGAAGCGATTCATCGGCTGAGTAACCTGTTGCGTTATGCTTTGTACGAAAACAACGCGAACTTTGTTCCGCTCGATAAGGAATTGAAATTTGTAGAGAGCTATATCGAACTAATGAGCCTGCGCTTATCAAAAAATGTGCAACTCTCCACACAAATCAAAGGTTCCAATCCTGTGGACCAGATTGCACCGATGCTTTTCATTTCCATTATTGAAAATGCGTTTAAGTATGGGGTGAGTCCTACGGAAACTTCATTTATTAATATCGACATCGAAGCAAAGAGCGGTAAAGGTCTTGTTTGCACGGTGGAAAATAGTAATTTCCCGAAAAAGGAGATGGATAGAAGCGGTTCGGGTATCGGACACGAAAATTTACTCAAACGTCTCGATTTACTTTATCCCGGAAAATATGAACTGATGGCTGAAAACCGCGGAGCTACTTATTTCGTTGAATTGGTAATTGCGTTTTGATATGAATGTGAAATATGAGGATATTCAAAAGTCACAAACCTAACAGGTTTTCAAAACCTGTTAGGTTTTATTCAGAGCCTTACATGTGCGGGAGCAATGAGGATATGTGATTTTTGAAGATCTTCCAACAAATATATTGAATTATGACCCTCAATTGCCTGATAGTAGATGACGAACCTCTTGCACTAGATTTGCTGGAGAATTATGTCAATAAAACGCCTTTCCTGAACCTGGCAGGACGTTGTGAGAATGCTTTTCAGGCCATGGAGCGCATTCAGCAGAATGATATTGACCTGCTTTTCCTGGATATTCAAATGCCGGACCTGAACGGAATAGAATTTTCCAAAACCCTGGGAGAACGTCCCAAGGTCATCTTTACAACAGCTTTTGAACAATATGCCGTAGAAGGTTTTCGGGTAGATGCGTTGGATTACCTGTTGAAACCGATTAGTTATCCGGAGTTTCTTCAGGCGGCCAACAAGGCTAAACGGTGGTATGAACTCTCTTCCAAGCCGACTGCTCCGGCAGAACCGGCCAATACCATTTTCATAAAGAGTGACTACAAACTGATACAGATTGACCTGAACAAGATATTGTACATTGAAGGCGTGAAGGATTATATCCGGATTTTCCTGGAAGATGAGGCGAAACCGATAATGTCGCTGATGAGTATGAAATCCATGGAGGAAAAATTGCCTGCAGACCGATTCATGCGGGTACATCGCTCATTTATCGTTCAGTTGGATAAAATCAAAACCATCGAACGTAACCGCATTGTTTTCGGTAAAGAATATATTCCTATATCTGACTCCTACAAGGATAAGTTTATGGAATTCCTCAATCAACGGTTCTTTTCGTGAATAATTAGTGTTTTATTGATTGAAGGAAAGGGTATCTGCAATATTCAGTTTCTCAAAAAGCATATCCGCCATCATAGTGTAATCATAGCATTTGAACAGATAATTATAGATTGCCTTAACACCTTTAGCCGCGATTAAACCGCCACCTCCCGAATCGCCTGTATATTCACCTTGACCACCGATTTGGAACATTCTGTTTGATGAATTTATACCAGCTATTGTATTACCTGTACCATTGATTACACAAATACCGGTTCCATTTTTGCTACCTGCTTTTATTCCAAGAAAGGCATCATTACATAGTACAAAATTTTTGAATCCAATCTCTCTAATGATTGATGAAATAATTTGATGTTGCTGTGATGTATCTACTCCTGCCATTCCAAACACCGCACTG
>JAUZOF010000238.1 GCA_030706585.1 Bacteroidota bacterium | reverse complement strand
TTGATGGTGTAATAACAAAAGATGAAATGAATACAGGTACTCTTTTTCTGGTGGATGATCCAACAGATGCCCAAAAATATCTAAAGCAGGCTTATGATGGTAATCATCTTGCTGATAAAGAGGCTAATTTTAAAATGCCAACACCTGTTTCTCCTGATTCACCTCACTGAAACTCAGCGTCAGCGGCGATCCCGAATAGCGGATATGATCCTTCCCTCCTACCTTTTGCGGACGGTGCAGGTGTCCCAACGCCATATAACCGAAGGTTTCGGGAAAATCCTCCGCTCCGATATCCCCAAGATTACCCACATAGATGCTCTGCTCGCTGTCGGAAACCTTGCCGCCAATGGCAAAGAGGTGCCCCATTGCGATGGTCACTATTTTTTCCGAAGCATTTTCCTGACAAATTCCCGCCGCTTCATGATAATGCCGCATCAGCGCCTGCTTGTAGCGCTCCGTTATCTGGTCGAAGCTCTCTCCAGCCACTGCCCGACGGATATCCTGGTCACGCAGGAAGGGAACGGCAGCCACTTGCAACTTTTCACCGTTGCACTCCACGGTAAATACCTCATCGCTCAACACCTCGGTCGCCTTTCCCACCACATGTACGGAAAGCGCATGAAGCAACTCCTTAGGCGCATCGAGCGTACCCGGTGCATCGTGATTTCCTCCGGTAATAAACACAGAGTGACAATTGCTCTTGCGCAGATTGACCAGAAAGTCATAATAAAGTTTCAGGCTTTGCGAGGATGGCGCTCCCGTGTCAAACACATCGCCTGCCAGCAGCAAAACATCTATGTGATTTTGAGAAATATAATCCGCAAGCCATTGCAGAAACAAGGCATGCTCCTCGTGCTGGGAATGTTCGTGTAGCCGGTGGCCCAGGTGCCAGTCGGAAGTATGGAGAATTTTCATTGTGGGGTCAAATGAGGAAAATGGTTTTGAGAAGAACAAAATTACGGTTTTCGGATGCAACAACAAATTAATCTGCCGGAGAAAATACCCTTATTTTTTACCATGAAAAAAGCGGCTTCAGCCTATCGCTGAAACCGCTTCAATATGTATTTATCATTCCGGAATGAAACCCAGAACTGTATTTCTGCTGTGAAAGAATGCTTATTTGGTCAACTCAATTCTGACCGCGTTCATTCCTTTCTGACCACGTTCCAGTTCGAACGTCACCATATTGCCTTCGGTAATCGTATCGGGAGCATTGTTGATGTGAAAGAAATATTTTTCCGTACTGCCCAGATCCTTGATAAACCCATACCCTTTAGCTGAGTTATAATGTTCTACGCGACCTTTCAGTATAGGATCTTCCACGTCTTCTTTTTTAGGAGTGGAAACTGCAATGGATTCCAAATCCACTTTACTTTTTTTGGTGGGATCCGGCGGAGTGTCGGTAATCATACCATTTTCATCCACATAGGCAATCATATCGTCAAACGATTTGCTACCACTGACTTTGCGCTCCTCTTTGCGCTTCTGTTTTTCCAGCTTCTTAGACTGTTTCTTCTTTTCTAACTCTTTCTTATTAAATGAAATCGCCATTTATTTAGTATTTGTTTTTATTGTTTCTTATCTTATGCAGGGACCGACAGGGTATTCAGTTTTTTGCCTGTCAGCTTTTGAATATCCCTGACCATCGCTTTTTCTTCCGGTGAACAAAACGTAAGAGCCGTTCCGTTATTACCGGCCCGTCCGGTGCGTCCGATGCGGTGAACGTACGTCTCAGCCATATCGGGCAAATCGTAGTTGATCACCAACTCCAGATTGGCGATGTCAATGCCGCGGGCAGCAATGTCCGTAGCGATGATAACGCGGGTTTTACCCGACTTGAAGTTGGTAAGCGCTCGCTGACGGGCATTCTGGGCCTTATTACCGTGGATCGCCTCACAGCCGATTCCTCTTTTATTTAGTATCCGGGCTATTTTATCCGCGCCGTGTTTTGTGCGGGAAAATACCAGTACCGATTTATCTTTTTGTTGGTTTAGCAATGTGATCAGCAACTCGCTTTTCTCCGGTTTCTCTACATAGTAAAGGTGTTGCTCCACGGTCTCCGCTGCCGATGATACAGGAGCGACTTCCACCCGTGTCGGATTCTGCAACATGGATTTAGACAAACTGGCAATCGCTGACGGCATGGTTGCCGAGAAGAACAGTGTTTGCTTCTGTTTGGGCAACATCGGGAGAATGCGTTTGATATCGTGGATAAATCCCATATCGAGCATACGGTCGGCCTCGTCCAGCACAAAATGGCAAATATTCGCCAGACTGATATGCTTCTGGGCAACCAGGTCGAGCAATCTGCCCGGAGTAGCTATCAGTATATCTGTACCCTGTCTGATTTTATCCACCTGTGGGCGCTGGTTCACCCCGCCGAAAATCACCGTATTGCGCAGATTCGTATATTTGGCATAATCAGTAAAACATTCGTCAATCTGAATCGCCAGTTCACGTGTCGGAGTAAGAATCAGGGCCTTGATCTCCCGTTTTCT
The DNA here is from genome assembly GCA_030706585.1 of Bacteroidota bacterium. Taxonomy (GTDB): domain Bacteria; phylum Bacteroidota; class Bacteroidia; order Bacteroidales; family UBA7332; genus CAXXIC01. The sequence continues at coordinate 4,323 of JAUZOF010000238.1, read as the reverse complement.
TTCCGCTTTAGACTGGCAAAGCTGTTGGATAATGGGAATGGCAAAAGCCGCTGTTTTACCTGTACCCGTCTGAGCTATGCCCAATAAGTCACGGCCGGCAAGAGCAACCGGGATTGCCTGCGCCTGGATCGGTGTAGGGTTTTCGTATTTTTTGTTCGCCAGAGCCTTCAGTATCGGCTCTGATATTTGTAATTCTTTAAATGTCATAATTTGTTCAGCTGCATCACTGCGGCCATCTTTTGATAATTAATTGAAATAAAATGCTGGAAAATCGGGATTAAAAAGCTCAATCGGGAATCTGTTCCGGAACCAACAGAGGGTAATAGCACGCAAAAGCCAATGAAGATTCTGCTCTCCATTGCATCCTGGCTAATTTGCAGCCAATATACTTTTCCCCAAAGAAAACGATTTAATCATATTCGTATAAGTGTGTCACGACCATTGTTTCCACACTTTCGCGACCGGGTTATCCAAACAAGGAAGCTGATTTTGAGGTCGATTTTTAACGATGAGAAGCTCCGCCGACAAGGGCGAATCAAAGCATTGCAGAGAATGATTTCAATATTAACTTGATTGTCGAGAGTACAAAGATACGATATTTATCTGAGATTCAGAAACTCTCTGATTTTTAGTGTAAAAACACGATATAATGAGAATCAGCGGTAAAAAACCGCTGTACCCGCAAGGTACTGCTGTAAATGAGAGTTTATCTATCCTCAACTTATTCGCCTTATTCCGTTCAAATAAAAAAGGTGCTCCATCATTGATAGAACACCTTCTTATTATTTATAGAATCCTTTAAACTGATGTTTGAAGGACATGGTCTTATAATCCGTAGATTAACCTACGATTTTTTTCATTGCAGTCATCGCCTGACGAAGTTCAGCACCAACGATTTCGATTGGGTGGAAGCGGATTTCTTCGTTTACAGCGATCAAAGCCTGGTTGTCAACGCCGTTACCTTTACCTTCAGCAAAAGGTTTACCGATTACGTTAGTATCGATTTTCTTCATGAAGTCAGTCAACAACGGTTTGCAAGCGTGGTCAAACAGGTAACATCCGTACTCTGCAGTATCAGAGATTACACGGTTCATTTCGTACAATTTTTTACGAGCGATAGTGTTAGCGATCAATGGAGTTTCGTGCAATGACTCATAGTATGCAGACTCTTCTTTGATACCAGCTTCAGTCATGGTTTCAAATGCCAATTCTACACCCGCTTTTACCATAGCTACCATCAATACACCATTGTCGAAGTACTCTTGTTCAGAGATTTCTATGTCACCGGCAGGAGTTTTCTCGAAGTTGGTTTCACCGGTTGCTTTTCTCCAGGTCAACAGGTTGATATCATCGTTTGCCCAGTCTTTCATCATTGTAGATGAGAATTCGCCAGACATGATGTCATCCATGTGTTTCCAGAACAAAGGACGCATGATAGATTTCAATTCTTCAGCCAAACCGAATGCTTTGATTTTAGCAGGGTTTGAAAGACGGTCCATCATGTTGGTGATACCACCGTGTTTCAACGCTTCAGTGATAGTTTCCCATCCGTACTGGATCAGTTTAGATGCGTAACCAGCGTCGATACCTTTTTCGATCATTTTGTCGAAGCAAAGGATAGAACCTGTCTGCAACATACCGCAAAGGATAGTTTGCTCACCCATAAGGTCAGATTTCACCTCAGCAACGAAAGACGAGTGAAGACATCCGGCACGGTCACCACCGGTAGCTACAGCATAAGCTTTTGCGTAAGCCCATCCTTTACCTTCAGGGTCGTTTTCAGGGTGAACAGCCAACAATGTAGGAACACCGAATCCGCGAACATACTCAGCGCGAACCTCAGAACCCGGACATTTTGGAGCTACCATGATAACGGTAATATCTTTACGGATCTGTTTTCCTTCTTCTACGATGTTGAAACCGTGAGAGTAAGAAAGAGCAGCACCTTGTTGCATCAATGGCATAACTGCATCAATAACTGCAGAGTGTTGTTTATCCGGAGTCAGGTTGATTACGAGGTCAGCAGTTGGGATCAATTGCTCGTAAGTACCTACAGTGAATCCGTTTTCAGTAGCGTTTACGTAAGAAGCTCTTTTAGCATCGATAGCCTCCTGACGCAATGCGTAAGAGATATCCAGACCAGAGTCACGCATGTTCAAACCCTGGTTCAACCCCTGAGCGCCACAACCTACGATAACGATTTTTTTACCTTTCAGCGCGTTAACGCCATCAGCGAATTCGCTTTTGTCCATGAATTCGCAAACTCCCAATTGATTCAATTGCTCTCTCAAAGGAAGCGTGTTGAAGTAATTAGCCATGTTGTTTTTTATTATTTAAGTGAATGATTATCTGTATTCTCGCGGTAACAAGATCACCGTTAGCATAACAAGGAGATTTTCCGGATGCAAAGGAAATCAATATTTATCAGATACGCGTGTAAAAAGGCACTATTTTTAGGTACTTTTCATGGATTCGCTTCTAAACCGGAGCGGGGTCATTCCTGTCATTCTCTTGAAAAACTTGGTAAAATAGGATTGATCCACAAAATTGAGCTGGCTGGCAATTTCCGAAACGCCAAGATTTGTATGAATCAAAAGACGCTTTATTTCAAGCATTTGTTTCTGCTGAAGAATATCATTACTGGTTTTCCCCGTGAGTTGCTTGACCATTTGGGTTAAATGATTGGGAGTTATAGCCAGCATCGAAGCATATTCGTTGACCGTGTAGTTATTTTGGTAGTTTTCTTCGACCAACTGAAAAAAGCGTTTGACCAGCAAATGGCCTTTTCCTTTGACCAGCATTTGCTCGTCCACCTTATAGAGGGAAGCGGCATACACCAGTATCAGGTCAAGCAACGAGCGCAGCAATTCTTCCGAATATTCAGCCTTTTCCACTTCGCTAACCGCCTGTACGAATAGCATTTCCAGAAATGCAGTCTCCTGCTCGTTTTCCAGATGCAGGGGCGGGTTAGTCTGCTGGACGGTAAAGAAAAAGGGAAACTCCAGCAGGCGGTTTTGGTTGCTTTGGTTGATAAGGTAAAAATCAGACGTAAACAGGAAAATGTACCCTTCGATGTCTTTGCTCAGCTCCAGCTTGTGCGCCTGCCCTGGCGACATAAAGAAGATGCAGGGAGGTTGCACCTGATACTGTTTATCATCGATCACATGCACTCCCGATCCCTTATAGAGATAGAGCACCTCGAAAAAATCATGCCGGTGCGGATATTCCACCGCGAAGTGCCGGTTGGCATCAAACACCTCCACCTGGAAGGCACGGCTGCCCAACTCGCTCTTGCTGAAGTTGCGCAACGAATAAACGGGAAGTGTGGTGCTGGTTTTCAATTTTCGGGATATATTTTCTTGACCACAAAGATAATGAAAAAAATGCGGGCTCATTTTGCAATACTTCGTGGTGAAACCGCTCGTTTCACAGCGAGAACGAGTGCCGCGATTTTGCAGGAGATAATTTCCAGGCGAGAATGACCCCTGCAAATTGCAGCGAATAAATTCACGATGAAATTATCTGTCGCGGTTATGCAGGAACTCAGAACTTCGTGAAATTGGGCGTGTCTCAAAAGGTCAAACCTAACAGGTTTTTAAAACCTGTTAGGTTATGACTTGAAGAGGCTAGGTACTGATCGGATGATTCCAAGTCATCCGATCAGTCGTATCCCACCACATCACTTCACCGCAAAGATCCGTGTCACGGCACCGTATTTCGCATTATGAGGTTTACCGTCGACACCCACATCACCATAGTGCAGTGTCACCGACACCACCAGTGAATCATTTTCGCACAGCTTCCCTCCTGCCTGTTCCGCCACACTCAACACAACTTCCTGACCTGGAATGACACCTTTGGCCGGAATCCACTCCGACTCATAGTACGCCCTGATACCGTGACACAGCTCATTGACCGGCACCGCTTTTTCCCGCTCTGCATTATACTGCATATCCGAAATGATGGCAAACCGGATTTCATACCGCATCCAGCTCTTTCCGGGGAAGTTATACAAGTGATTCTCTCCATGCGTTTCCGGGATGCGTATGCGGGCTTTGAGTTGCTCCCGCTCCACCACTACCTCCGGCAATTTTTTGACCACGTTATTGAAGCTTTGATTCTTACCAAAGTCAAAGCCATCCAGCATCTCCCGGTTTTGGGATAAACAAATCCCCCGCATTCCCCGGTCATGATGCTCATCTTTTTTGAGCATCTGCATCATCAGTGCATTTAACTTACCGGAACTGCTGTAGTCCGAGCTATACGTATTGATTTGAAGATTATCCCGAATCTCCCTGCCCATCGCACTACAGGTGGAAAACT
>JAUZOF010000237.1 GCA_030706585.1 Bacteroidota bacterium | reverse complement strand
TGTCTCCCGCCTTAATCTGCAACTGGTAACTATGACCTGCAACTCCCCGAAATGTAGTATCCACCGTGCTGTATATGCCGTCACTGGTCTCCCAAAGTTCCACTTCGCTGCCCGATTTATCAACTATCTTCACTTCCGCCCCGGTTACAGGATCTGCTGTCTTCTCATGAAACTTGAAGCTTCGTGACAGTTTGACTTCATACGGCCCAGGCAGGTTGGTTAACTCTCCGTCGACTACTAACAGATTTTCATATTTTGAAATATCCGGTGTATAGGGTGACACACAGGAAACCACAAACGGAATCAATACGAAGTATATTAAATTAGGAAAGAGCTTCATTATAATGGCTTTTAGAATTTAAAATTGTACGTAATATTAGGAATTGGCTGTGCAAATACGGACATTTGATAGCCTTTGACACCCCTGCTTGTAGATTTGAAAAAAACCGAGTAAACGTTGTTTGCCCCCAATAGATTATATACTCCAATGGAAAACGAGCCATGGGCCAGCTTCTTAGAATTAAGACTTTCATAGATAGTTGCGGAAATATCCCATCTTAAATAATTGGGAATCCTGTATTCATTGCGATTGGTATAATAAATGAGTTGTCGCTCCCTGAAGGTATATTTGGCTACCGGATAAGTGATTGGCCGACCTGTACTGTAGCAAAAGGTATTTGACAAGTTCAGTCTTCTTGAATACCTGTAATTGACAGCCAGATTCAGATTATGGGGTTTGTCGTAATCGGCAGGATAGTAGTTCCCGTTATTAATTTTTTCTTCGGAAAACTTTCCATCTACCTTAAGCTCTGTTCTGGAATAGGTGTAGGACACCCATCCGTTGAGCCTACCTCGCTTTTTTTGAAGCAATAACTCGACGCCATAAGCCCTACCGACTCCCGAAAGCAGATCGACCTCCAGATTAGGATTGAGTAAAAGTTCTGCCCCGCTTTTGTAGTCAAGGCTGTTCCTGGTTTTCTTATAATAGGCCTCTATAGAGGTTTCCAGCTCACCTCCCAGAAAATTATGATAATAGCCGACTGCCAATTGATCCCCGATTAAAGGTTTTATCTGGGCATCACTGATCTTCCAAACATCAGTTGGCGAGATGGCCGATGAATTGGTAAGCATATGAATAAACTGGTGCATACGGCTATAACTTAATTTCAGCGAATTATTAGCCCCCAAACTATATCGTGCTGACAATCTAACCTCTGGGCCACCATATGTTTTTACGATCTGGTTGGATGAATAGAGCGTTGAGTCCATCCGGCTATCTACGCTTCGGGGAACAGCCGGATTATAATCATACTTTTTGTAAGGTCCAAGTACAAAGAAGAGTGCATATCTCACTCCGGCAGACACTGTGAATTTACTATTAACCGTGTATTCATCATTAAGGAACAACCCCGTTTCCACTCCTCTTTCTTTCGGCAAACAAAGCTCTTTGATATCAGACAGTGGACTGAGTGGCGTAAAATTGCCCGGCGTCATGTCATATCTGATCGCTTCAGCTCCTGAATTAAATGAATGCTTCGTATTTGGGATATAGAATACATTTGCCTTTACAGATTTGTATTCAATGTTATATTTAAGCCTGAAGGATATCTCTGGAACTTCGTCACTTGTAATATTATATTGATAATTGGAATATATTGCTGAGATTTGGGAATATGTTTTGGGGTTGAAAAAATGCTTGAAATACAACCGGGCACATTGGTTTTGGTAATGATAAGCTGTATCCGAATTCAATTTAAAATTGTCATCGGACTGATATGCCGTTATACTCAACGAATTGTTTCGGTCAATCTCATAAGTTACTTTTCCGGATAAATCATAAAAACCGGCTTTTGTATGACGAAACTTTTCTCCGTCTATTTTTTTCAGAATCCAGTCGGAATAAGTACTCCTCCCTCCGATTATAAATGACAGTTTATCTTTAATCAGCGGACCTTCAAGCGTCAACTTCCCGGTAACGGGACTGATGCCACCACTCAAGACACACTTTTTCAGATTACCCGTTTGGGCTGTAACATCAAATACAGAAGATACCCTTCCTCCAAAATTTGCAGGAATTCCACTTTTATAGAGTTTGAAATCTTTTACTGTCTCCGGATTAAAGACGGAGAAAAAACCGAACAAATGTGAGGTATTAAAAATGGGCATTTCATCAAATAACATCAGATTCTGGTCAGCGCTCCCCCCTCTCACGTTAAATCCAGATGCCCCTTCACCTACTGTCTGTACGCCCGGCAGCAAAAGCGCTGTTTTGACAATATCGGCCTCGCCCAGTATCGTGGGTAATTGTTTTACTTCATCAATATTCAGTTGCTGAACTCCGATATTGAGGTTTTTGAGGATGTTTTCTTTTTCAGAACGAATTACTACTTCATTGATAAAAACCGCTTTTTCTTTCATCTTCACAGTCATTGCCCCGTCACTATATATAAATATCGGGACTGAAAGGTCCTCACGCCCCATATATTTGAACTGTAATTCCTGATTACCTTTTGGCAAGGATAAGATGAAGTACCCTGAGGCATCTGTGGCGGTTGCCTTTCCAGTCGTACCGGAATAGACGGTTGCTCCGATGATGGGTATCCCATCCTCTGCTCCTTTGACAACCCCGGATACAATACAATTCTTACCTTTAGTACTTTGAGTTGGTTTACCGATGGTTATTACTTTACTCTTAGAGTCAGCTACCGGCTCTACCGGACTTTTCAGAAATGCATAGGTTTCGTTATTATCTTCAGGTATAGCGGTTTTAGCTGTTTGGCTGAAATAAAAGAAATTCGGAGGAAGCGAACTAACAATCTTATAATTCCGGGTAATAATTATGTTTGGGCCATCAACAAAGTAATTTAATGGCTGTCCTTTGAATGAATCATCCAAAATCTGACCAATGGAAACCGACTTGGCTGATTGCCTGACTCTGACGGAATCTAACCTGGTGGGATCAAAATAGAATTTCACCACATGGTCTCGTTCTATCTTTTTCACAAAATCAATAAATGGAACAGAATCAACCTTAGATTCAATGTGAATCGCAGTAGCAGGGAGCTGAGCACATACAAACAATGGCAATAAACTCAAAAATTGAAAGATTAACCGTTTCATAGCCCTTGTCGGTTTTCGTAGAAATGTAAAACAGTGGAAGCTGAAGTATAATTTGAACTATTAAGTTTAAGTAGATTATTCCGGATAAACTTTTTCACCGAATCCCGACTTTCTCTATTCAGCTGTTTTAATAAGCCGCTCAAACTATTTATGGATATCATCTTATTCTCCTTTAATAAATACATTCTCACCCATGTACTGTAAACTAAATAATTGGCTCCCTCTTTTATCGACAATGATTTCTCCGATCGGACCAGAAATTTAAGCTTCCCATCGAATACTACTTCATAATATCCGTCTTTAACTTTCCCTCCCCTTTTGTCTCTCAAACCAGAATAATACCGAAAAGTCTGGTTAGCCAATCGGAATTCTGAAATAAAGTTTTCATCCATGGCAATGCAATCAAGCATCAGTGAAGTTAATTTAAGATGGATCAGATGATCGGTTTCAATATCGTATTTCAGGTTCTCAACGCTATAAAATCTACCATCGTAAAAGAGTGATCCGTTTATCCACTTGTTACTATTGAAATAGGGATGATTTACAGTATCGTTAACCGGGGGATGATATCTTCCTATGACAAAAGGACAATCAATGTTGATCCGATTATTCAATGTATCGATCAACGCCTGTTTCTCTGTCCTGAATTGATCGTCTTTAGTAATAACTGTCTTGGCTTGCCCTAATAAATTTAATGTAACGAAAATGAGAATTACAATTGCCCCCCCCCTGATTGGCAGTTTTACCTTTTCTGTCATAATAGACTATTGTTTTCCGTGGTTAGTTTGAGGTTATGATATCTCTTACTTTGGCTCTTCCTTTTGACCCGGAGGTTGTTCATCCGGCATTTCAACAGTATTATCAGACTGTTCAATACTATGACTAAATATTTTGCTTTCTGAATTCATCCTTTCGCTTGACAAATCTTTGACGATATCATGAAGTTCAGGACTACCATTTTTTAATATCGAAGCTAAATATTCTTCCGGATCCTCGGCAAATAAATTTTCCCGTATCCATTCCTTTAGATAAGTTCTCATACGTTGATCTTTTCAGAATTAAAACACCGTAGTCTTTCTCATTTCTATCCATAGAAGTAAAGCACAATTCTTTCAAACCGTCAAATCCGATATGACTTTATTAATATTGGCTGTAGAATTGTTAGCTTTAAAATGATCTTGGACAAGAGATATTCCACATTTCAAATACAACTTGTTTCAACCGTAAAATAAGAGGAAATTAGTTTCTTAAACTTATGTTATAAGATACTACATTTGCAATTTTGAACATTTCACTCTACACACAACACATATAAATCCAGCCACAAAACTCACAGGTTTATCTCCGCTCAACAATGAGATAAATCCCATAAAAAAAGATACATATCATTCAACAAACGATATGTATCTTTTCTGTGTCAATCCAACACTTTACCTGTGTACGACAAACAAAGGGAACAGAATATTTGGTTGTGTTTAATCTTTTCTGTTTTTCCCTCCTTTTATCCTTAGTATTTTGTACCCGATATTAAACGATATCTTCTCATATTTTGAATCGTATGAAGGGTATCGTGATAGTATATTTTGAGGTGTGTAATACTTCAATGATGCAAATAAATTTTTGTATTCAAGACCAGCCCCTACGATAAAGTTGGGGTTATAAAGATCTGCCATATCTTGATAAAAGTAATCCTTAGTGGTATTTAGCTTATTTCCAATTCTTAGTTTTATACAATAATTCGGGATAGAATTTAAATAACAACCAAAGAAAAGTTTCGTATTATTGTTTAGAAAGAGATAATGCTTAAGACCTATAGCTAAATCGATTGATTCAAAATCAAACATTAAACTTCTAAAGTCACCTAGTTTATTAGTATGATATAATGATTGATAGGTTGGGCTCAATACAACACCCCATTTACGATTATTAAAAGGCAAAATGAATTCAAATTCCAAAGAATAATTATTCATGAACTTTCCACCAAAATCTGTATTTGCATAGACTTTACTGTCTTTCGGAATAGAAAAGGAAGAATATGCAAGTCCGGCAGCAAGCGCGAGACTGAATTCACCTTTACCATGTTTTCTTTCGGGAACTTTGTATGTTGGGTCAATACAGGTGTTATAGTCTATAAAATATTTCACAAGATCACTCTTAGTATAGGTCATGTTCGCAAGTTCAATATCTGAATCAAAAGAACAATGAACATCATTCTTAAGTTGAATCCGGAAAGAATCATTATAGGCTGTATGGTCAGTATCATACATATATTCCTTATAGATCAATTGTTTGATCACAGAATCTTTGCATGAATAAAAGAATCTATCATCAATTTTACTACCAAAATAGTAATACAGCGAGGCCTCTCCCTCGACAAGCACTTTCAGGAAAAGTTGTTTGTTTTGCCATACCGGATTTTTATCAGCAGAAATATCTTTTAATCCGGAAGGAGATATGTCCACATTCACATTTGCTCTGATGTATTTGTAATAATCGGCGATAGCGAACTCTTTAACGTATTTAATATCGGCTTCCTGTATCTCTCCGTTTTCCGATAACTTATATTTAAACTGCGTCGGATTTCTCAGCCAATCGCTATTTTTGATTAAACAATCAGTTCTAATATTCTTATTATCTATAAAGTACCCCTTTTTATAGTAGTTCTGTCCAAAACAGTTGATTGATACAATTACCAATATCACCAAAATGAGAATCTTATTCATCTTATTCAATTATTTATATTACTATTCCATTGATCATTAAGTTGCCTGTATAGAAACAGGCTCATACTTTGCCAATTCCCCAAAGCGTTGGAGCTGGGCAAATTCATCTTTTTATAAATCCTTTTACCCAGCGCCCAGCCTCACACATAGCCTGCGCCCAAGGTGACACATAGCCTGCGCCCAAGGTGACACTTAGCCTGCACCCAAGGTGTTTGGGCCGAGGCTGAGTGTCACCTTGGGCGATAAAAGGAATTATAGGCGATGATAGTCGCAATCAGAACCGCTGCATTTACTGATCTACCCTCAAAATCAGAAATACCGATGGCGGGACAAACTGCCCCGCCATCTATTGACTCTTCCCACACCACCTATCTGAAGCGATATAGGCAAACAAACTTTACTCCATTACCAGGTTATCCAGTCTCTTTTTCAACTCCGTACCCCAATAATGTTGTGTATTATTCTCGATCACGGCCCCGTTCTTATTGACAATCATAAAATGAGGAATGCCGTTGATTCTGTACTGAACTGCCAGTTGGTTCCATTCATCGCGGGTAATCCGCAGATGCTCACCTTTGATGTCCTTAATAAAATTATTGTAAGGCTCTAACGGAGAGGCTTCTTCATCGGTGATATAGATGAATTTCACCTTCTTGTCCTTATACTCATCAGGCATATCCTTGCGATTGGTCATACCGGAACGGCAAGGACCGCACCCGGTTGACCAAAAGTCGATCGCCAGTATGTCTCCTTTGTACTTGTCAATCAGTTTATGAAGAATCCGTTCACCGGAAGTTGTCGGAGCTTTCGGTTGTAATGTTTTCTCATTTTGCAAGGCAATTTTTTCATTATTGAAGCGCACTAATTCGCTTTGCAAGAATGGTGTCTTAAATAGGGGTTTCAGTAAATCTAATTGAGCCGGGCTAAACGGTTGCGTTTTAAACTCTGAACACATTGCCCTGAGCATAATGATTTCATAGAT
>JAUZOF010000236.1 GCA_030706585.1 Bacteroidota bacterium | reverse complement strand
TGGCCTGTGTCTTGAAGCCATTATTTGTTAACTCCGGAAACAGACTTGCCATATCAAAACGCAATCGTTTATTTGATAAGACCCTGTCAACATCTGGATTGTAGCTCAATATTTTGTCTATCCCATAATAAAACCCATTATACGTAATAGAATCATTGAATCCGGAGACAATCTGAATTGCATTTCCGGTATCCGGATTACGATTTATCAGGTTCGTTTTGTTTATCGTCCTGATTTTTGAGACCTCTACCAGCGTATTCGGACACAACGTCTCATAATACTCATTCATATCCACGGTCTTCAACATGTGACCGGTATCATAAATATCAATCAGATTTGACAAAGAAAGCCTTTTATTGATGATATGATAGGCAATAAAGCGGTTCAGGCTATTCCTCCGGTTTTTCACATCGGTAATACCGGCATCTTCCGGATAAACCTGATTATATACTGAGGCTGCATAGTTCTTCAGATCGGACAAACTATTTATACTATAGCTCCTGAATACTGAATCACTCTCCATTAACAAAGTATTTCCATAGCGCTTATAAGCAGGCACATCTAAAACAGTCCATGATGAAGAATATTTGTAGCTTGAATATGCTTTATCGCTATACTTTTTATCCCTATCGGATTTCAAAGAATCAACTAATCCTGTAGCGATAAGCCCCTGGTAAAAAATCGAATAATTATTGTCCTTCGCTATCTTTTCTGTAATAGATTTGCGATCAAGCAAAGCGTTCTCAAAACTTATGCTGTCAAGGTCCTTCACGGCTACTTTATAGGCAACCTGTCCCCAACGCATAACATATAAGGTATCCTGTGAAGATGCTAAAGCACTGATAAATGGCAGGAAGACCAGTATGATTCTTATTATTAATTTCATTTTAATATTACTTGTATAGTTTAAATCTTACTGGACTGGCTCCAGGATAATACTGTCAATACGGATAGTGCGGTTATACGTTAGTCTATCAGCTACAGTAGATGAAGCTGCATTCTGAACTTTCAAAAACACATTGACCTTTCCAAGTGGATTTGATGCAGATGTTCCGCTAGCAGGGAATCCACATACTATATTAGAGTAGGGAAACTCAAAATTCTGAGCAACCAACATTCTGGTCGGAGCCACACCATTTGTCGTAAATGACGCAATTTGAGATGAAGTTGTTGTCAACTGGCGATTGATGTCAAATCCGGCATTCTTTACCAACGTTCCGTTTGCATCAATATAGGTCAGATAGAATTTTACTTTATATGGTCTTTTATCTGTTGTATCATTGACTGTGGATGGAACAAAATTGCAATATATGTTATATTTAGTCGACAATGTATTAGGGATTGGGAATCTGGCATACAAAACAGCAATAGAACTAATTGTTGTGGGGACGTAAGTAACATAAGGAGTAGAATTACCATCAAGATAGTTTGTTATCGTTGATGAGTAATTACTTCTTAATGAATCAAGATATGCTACAGATTGAGCCTCCACCTTAATCGTTTTATTCCAGTACTCAGGATCATACATTTTGAGATGACTCACATTGATAATATTTCCATTAGAAACATTTGTAGCTTGTGTGCCGTCCAGCATCGTTTTCGGGGTATTGAGTTTGTACCCGGATGTCGATGTATATATACTGTCAGAAGCTGTATTTATCCTACCCTTGAAGAAGTTATTATGGATAATCGCCAGCTTTGCGGCATCCCCTTGATTATCAGGTGATGCGCAATAAGGAAGCAGCTTATTATAGGCGTCTGTCCACGCCTCATCAGAGGGAACTAAAACAGAGTAGGTTAATGACTCGTTATTCGTAAAACTAAGCAGATCGGCCAAATCGTTGGTTGTAGTGGTTACACCGGTCGATGAATTTGTTACCGTTTTATTGTGCGAGTTGATATATGCTTTCAACAAATCGTGCCCCGGTTCTTGCATAATATATTCCCAGATATTTTTAGTATAGGGCAAATAGCCGTTCAAAACATGAACAACAGAACTTGCAACAAAAATATTGGGTGTCGAAATAGTATACCCACCCATAGAATAACCAGGACTGGTTGCGAAAACATATCTCTTCGAATTTAGCATGTTAACCATCATCGCACTATACGGGTATGTACTCCATATCTTCGTTTTAGCAATATGATTGTTCACAACCCTTTTCACCAAAGCAGTATCTGACAGATTAATTTCGCTTAACGCATTATCCATCGGCGCCCAGACGGTGACACTATCGAGTTTATTTTCATACCCCGCAATCTGTATCATTCGGGCAAACAGCGAAAGTTGCGGATTGGATCGGATATTTTCAAAGACGAGGTTTGAGCGTGATGTTGAATAATCTTTTGGAGAAAAATAGGTAAGGCTGTCAACACTATAAACCGTTGTCCGGTAGATTATTTTTCCGGATTTATAGAAAAACAACGAGTCTTGTGCCTTTATGGTATTTATACAAACGCCTGTAAATAAAAACAGTAACAGAAAGAGGGACTTTTTCATTCGATTAAAATAAGAGAAGTATAAATCAACTTTCACTCTGTTTTTTAGGGATTCAATAGAATCCAGCAACGATAATGCCTGCATCATAACTTAATCAGTTTAGTCTGTTGATTATCGATCCTGACCAGATAAACACCTCGTGCCAGAAAGCTTAAATCCAATGATTGCGTGGAATTGTAAATGCGACCTGAGAACAACATAGCTCCATTAAGGTTAAAGATTGAAACCGAGGCTGATTCAACACCCAGATTCCGGAAATAGATCATCCCTTTTGTCGGATTTGGGTATAATACAAATTCCTTTTGTTCATTTTTAGGAGTGGATGCTTCTGCTACAGTTTCAAAATAAATCTTCTGGATATCAGAATTGGCATATACCACATTTGACCCATTAAAAGTATTTATATACAGCATACTTGAAGAAAAGTTCATCTTGGAAATATTCCTGATTTTCAATGAATTTGTAATGCCACTCTTTAGCGCGACTACCATACCTCTCTCCTGCGATTTTACAGAACTGATAAAAAAAACCAGACACATGATAGTGCCGGCAAGAATTGTACTTCTTTTCATATCTCATTAATTATCTTTGTTTTGGCTACATTTGTAACTCGAAATAATATCATACTCTTTGATGAAATTTGCTCATGCTCGTTTCATATCTCTTAATTAAGTGTATGCGCAACCTCTGTTGGCATTTGAATCTTCCAGAGCTTATATTTAAGGATATATTCTTCCTGAAATACTTTACTGCTCGTTAAATAACTACCATAGACTAACAGTAGAGCATCTACCTCTAAGTTCACAGAGAAGATAAAAGCAGAAAATAATTTTACAAAATAACAGATATCCCATCAGATTAGCAATAATATTTAACTCAAAATGCGGATTTACCTTCATTTATACATTAAAGGCACAATATGATCCTTGGCATATTTATATACCAGGGAGCTCCGGAGAAGCTGATAAGTCTTCGTAAAAGAGCAGATACCGCGTTGCGTATCCAGGCATAACACACTATATATAAAACAATTGCACCTCTTTGATTTATCCTTTTATTATTATTTCCCAGAACGGGAATCAAACATTTCCAATTAGCAGTTGTTGTTTAAAATGATATCTCAAACAATACTTCAATTTACATGAAGCTCTTTATTCTTTGAAATTCACTCATTAATCTTAGCCTATGATACCATTAAGCCATTTGCATCCTATGTTGGTGCATTTCCCCGTCGCACTTGTTACAATCGGGTTTTTAGCTCAAATCGCATCTTTGATTTTCAAAAAAGAAGTTTGTTTATCAAACACTGCATTTTATCTTCTTGTATGTGGTACACTGGGAGCTTTAGCAGCCTGGCTGACTGGAGCATTATTCACCGGTGAAATGGCCGGATCAGCCGGTGAAATCAGAGAATATCATGAACACGCCGCAACTGTCACCTTACTTGTTTTATTAATCGCTTCAGCATTAAGTATCTCGATGAAAGTTAAAGGAAATACAAGTATCAATATGCAACGGATGGTTATTGTATTATACGGTTTGGCTACCATTGCGGTGGGTATTACCGGTTTTTTGGGAGGAACATTAGTCTTTAATTATATGATGCCACTCTAAATTATCATTTTCTATTTATAAACCTAAATTATCGAAGCAATGAGAAACATTTTTGTATTAGCAATGATTAGCCTGATAGCTCTGACAGGATGTAAACAGGCCAAACCGGTAAAAACGATTGAGAACCTGAAAGCTGGTATTAAAGGAGAAACTACAGCCAGCGCTAAGTACGCCGCTTTTGCACAGAAGGCAAAAGAAGAAGGACATGATGCTGTTGCCAAACTTTTTGAAGCAGCCTCTAAGGCTGAATCAATCCATGCTGCCAACCACACCAAAGCATTGGAAGCATTAGGTGAAAAGATGGAAGCAATTAAGCCGGAGTTTGAAGTTAAATCAACTGCCGAAAATCTTCAGGCGGCTATTGAAGGTGAATCATATGAAACAACAACAATGTATCCTCAGTTCCTGAAAGACGCTCAGGCTGAAAAGGCTGAGAAAGCAGAAAAATCATTTACATGGGCTTTTGATACAGAGAAAAAACACTTGGAGTTTTACAAAAGCGCTTTGAACGCGTTAAATGCCAAAACAGAAGCTCAGCTGCCAGCCGGCTATGCCGTTTGTCCTGTTTGCGGTAATACGTATGATGCTGCCAAAGTGGATGAAAAATGCGCATTCTGTATGACCCCCAAAGAAAAGTTCTTGAAATTCTAAGAGCCCACTCCGAAAACGAAGTTTTTCGGAAATTCGCGAAATCAAAGTTTCACAGACCATTGTTTTTCAATACAGTACAAATGTGATATTCGTGGATTCGTGGCGAAAATAACTTTTCGGAGCAGACTCAAGATATAAAAAAGGGAGCTTCGCTCCCTTTTTTATTGTCTGATTATTGAATTCAATAGCAGATTCACCTTAAACATTTTTTGTTCGTAATCATATTCTGCCAGATCCTTTGTCTCTCTGATTGCCTCAGTCATATTCCGGGAAAGAGTATTATTTTCCCGGGCTAATGCAATCAGTAAATTATCCTGATTCAGCGGTAATACCGGACTATCGGGTTGAAGGCTGAAAAAGAAGAACTTTTGAGGCTGGTACTTTGCATATCGGGGCAAACGATTATAGGGATTCTTCACCATGCTATTTTGCACCTTCGAATAGATAGTGATTTGTCCTTTTTCCTCCAGAAGATATGCCTCGCTGTTAAACAGCCGATACAAACCGTCTTTCTTTGTCTTTACTGCGTATATCTTCTCTTTGGCAAACTTCTCTTTTTTCCCGTCTTTTACTATGGAAACATAAGGTCGTATGATAAAACTATCAAAATTGAGCTTCCCCCCCTTCGAAAAGTCAGCCTGTACAGAAAGAGAGTCTTTCAGATAGTCATCAACCGAAAGGTAAATTCCACCCACATTCACATTGGACTGAGCCGGATTAGCGGCAAAGGTAGCTGAGAATGGCACAACAATAAGCGTCATTCCTATAAGACCAATGGATTTTAATCGTTTCATAGTGAACACGTTTTTAACGGCCTCCACCCAATGCCCGATAGAGGTCAATCTGGGTAAAAAGACGTTCCTTGTGAATATTAACCAGTTCCATTTCAGCATCACGCACTATCTTTTGGGCATTGATAACCTCCAGGTAGGTAGCATAACCATAGGCATAGAGATTATGCGAGGTATTAACCGCATTATCGAGCACTGCCAGCTCTTTAGTCATGTGCCCCTGTTCTTCGTTCAGAAGCTTTAGTTTTGTAACGGCATCCTGCACTTCGGTTATTCCCTGACGGAGCACTTTTTCGTAAGCGATTAATGCCTGCTTCTGTTCTGCCATTCTGATTTTATAATTTCCACGGATTTGATTTTGCTGAAAGATTGGCGCCACGAGTCCGTTTGTTATCCCCCAAACTAATGATGAGCTATTGAACAGCAGGTTTGTTTTTGCCGAGGCAAAACCGAGCATCGGATCAATGGTCAGAGAGGGATAGAATGCCTTTCGGGCTGCCTGAACTTCAAAGCCTGCAGCTTGCAAGGCAAAAGAAGCTTCCGAAATATCCGGTCGCCGATCCAGTAGCTGTACCGGAACTCCTGTTTTCAGCTCAGGCAAGAGCGTTTGTTTGGTGATTTGACGGGAACGGGTAATCGGTTGCGGTAAACGTCCGATCAACAGATTCAGGTAATTCTCCGTACCGGAAACCATACGTGCCAGATAGCATTTCTGAGCACGGGAATTGATTAATTGCGCTTCAAATTGCTGCACGGCGAGGTCTGTGGCTTTACCGGCCTGCTTCTGCACCTTCACAATTTCCAGTGCCGTCGACTGAAGCCGGAGGTTCTTCTCCATCAGGGCAGCCTGTTCGTCATACGCCATCAGTTCGTAATAGGCTTTGGCAACTTCGGCAACCAATTGCGTTTTTACAAACTGTGCGCCGGCCTGAGAGGCAAGTAAACGGGCTTTCGATGCTTTCCGCGAGCTGTTTAGTTTACCCCAAATATCAACTTCCCACGAAGAACGCAGGCCCAGTTGGAAATCGGTGTAGGCTTTCGACGGATTAGCCGTTGCAGGATTCGATACGTTGGCACTCTCTTTTAGAGAAGCTGAGCCTGCCTGAAGTTGCAGGTTGGGCAAAAGGGACATTCGGCTTGTCTGATAATATGCACGCGCAATCTCATTCTGCTGAAGCGCCGATTGCAGGTCACTGTTTCTCACCAGCGCCGTATCAATCAACCGGCAAAGATTTTCGTCCTGAAAAAACTCCTTCCAACCCAAATCTCCCGAGGTAAGAGAATCAGCTATAATCCCGCGAAAAGCTTGTGGCAGGGCTGAAGGAGCGACTTTA
>JAUZOF010000235.1 GCA_030706585.1 Bacteroidota bacterium | reverse complement strand
CGAACTTCGGATTCCATTAGCATTCCCTGACCTGAACAAGAATATTGAAGCATTCCGTTTTGAAGGAGATTGTATCACCAACTACGAGATGGAGAGCTCAGCCCTTGCCAGCCTTGCCCACCTGATGGGGCATAAAGCGGTAACGGTCTGCACTATCATTGCGAACCGCCTGACCAATGAAGCGACTCCTAATTACAAATCGTCAGTAGATGATTTAATCAGAATTGTACTGGATAAGATATAACCCGACATGAAGCTTATTCTTATCCGTCATACTTCTGTTGCACCTCACCCCGGCATTTGTTACGGGCAAAGTGACGTCGATTTGGCTGAAACCTTCGCAGTAGAAGCTGAAGTCGTTGCGAACCAAATCCGTCATCGACAGTTCGATGCAGTCTATGGTAGTCCGCTAAGCCGCTGCCGAAAACTCGCCTCACATTGCGGTTATGAAGAACCAATCCTGGATAACCGTCTGATGGAGCTGAACTTTGGCAACTGGGAGATGCAAAACTGGAATGAAATCAATGACCCTCATTTGCAAACCTGGTATAACGACTGGATTTATGAAAGACCTACCGGTGGTGAATCATTTCACGATATGGTATTACGGGTAAAAGAGTTTATTGAAGAACTAAAGCAAAAGAATCATCGTGAAGTGTGTGTCTTTACCCACGGGGGAGTTATTCGCATTGTAAAAATATTACTGGGCCATTTCCCTATGGAAGATGCCTTCAGGCATTCGGTAGATTTTGGAGAGGTTGTAGAATTTGACATTTGATCATATCAAAAAGAAACGCACGGAGAATGAAATCTTCGTGCGTTTCTTTTATCAATCATATTTCTCAGCCAACAGCACTGTCGATTGAATATATTCAAATTCCGTCTCGAAGGCATTGCTAAAGAACTTCTTACCCATATTGTCCACAATCTGTTGTTCGGTCCAGAGTTTCCCTCCTTTCAGATACTTCATCTTCAAAATCTTATCATTCTCCAGGGGTAACATATAAAGATAATTGAGCGTCTTACGGTCGGCTGTTTCATGCACATATTTCAGAATAAAACGGGGATTGAGTTTAACCTTACCAAAGTGCTTGTGCAACAATCGTTTCACCGCATCCTGCACGTTTTCCCCATAATTAATATAATCTTCGAGTGGTAAACAAACAGTGCACGGCTCAAACGGATAATCGGTTGGACGCTCTTTCAGGTACAGTTTTCCGTCATATTTGATTAATACCCGCACCAAAGGATGAAGAAACTTATTATGATGAGCAAGACTTTCGCTGAGAGCTATATGTCCGACTACTCTCGAATTATCGTCCACCACTGGCACAAAACGTTCTTCCTGAATCTGTTTTCCCATCCATCTCAGGTTGAAATATTCCGTAATGGTTATCACAATAATGAGGAGTGGTAAAAGGCTTCTGATGATAAAGATATGCAATTCAGCGTTTGGACCGGAGTAGAATGCCCGGTGCAAAACCGTAACAAGCAAATGCACAGGTATAAATACAAAAAAGAGTTTAGAGACGAAAAAGAAGATTTGCATCGCCGGCTTCAGGGATATCTTCAGACTGATTTTCAAATTGTTGTCGATAAAGCGATGAATGCGCTGCTCCAGCAACTTCATGATTGCCAGACAAACAAAGAAACAGCATTGAACTATAGCCACAGGAAACTGATGCAAAAAACCGGTCGGTACAAACAAATACAGGGAGTTAAATATAAGCAGGGTAATCATTGTCGGCAAACTAAAAAACTGAAATATCCGTTTCTCTGCCAGCCACAGACTTAAACCAAATATTATAACAGAAAAAGCGAGTGAGATATCCACCGCCTTTTCTACTGTATTCGAAAGTATCAGAATCGAAAATACAAATAAAGGAGAAATGCCAATAAAAGGGTTATAAAAGAACTTCGCTATTTTATTTCTAAGCATATAAAAGGGTTTTCAGTATAACACGTAAACCGTCGTTTGGGCTGCAAAAGTAATACATATTACGCTTTTTTGACACTCCCCGTTATAACTTTGGTTTTTATGCTGATTCAATGAAATATCATTTCTGTGTATCATTCTACCTGGTAAGCATTCTCATTTGCCCTAAAAATTGTATTTTTGGCAAAAATATATTTTCTCCATACAATGGCAAACTACATTTACGAGCTTAAGCTCAAGGTAAGAGACTATGAATGTGACAGTCAGGGCATTGTAAACAATGCCGTTTACCAAAACTATCTGGAGCATGCACGCCACGAATTCCTGGCCGCCGAAGGGATCAACTTCGTCGATTTGCACCAGCAAGGTATTGACCCGGTCGTTTCACGCATCGATATTCAATACAAAACACCTTTACGTGGTGGGGATGAATTTATTTGCCGCCTGTACTTACTCAAGGAAGGTGTAAAATATACCTTCATGCAGGATATCTTCCGTGCTTCAGATGAAGCTGTTTCAGTAAAGGCCAGAGTGGAAACTGTTTGTTTAGTCAATGGAAGACTTTCGCGTGGTGAACATTTCGACCCGATTTTCTCCAAATACCTTTAAACAAAAGACAGGATGAATCGTCAGGAGCTGTTTTACCTGATTGCTCTGTTGCAAATCAAAGGGGTGGGAAATATTACCGCCCGTAACCTGATTGCAATCACAGGAAGTTGTGAGGCTATCTTTAGAGAAAAACCCTCCAATCTCCTGCGCATTCAGGGCATCGGGATAAATACGGTTCAGGAGATTCTGAAGGCAAATATGGAGAAGGCGGCTAAAGAGATTGAGTTTATTGAAAAAAACAATATTGCGACCTTTACCTATAGTGATGAAAATTATCCCAGCCGGCTAAACGACTGCGTGGATGCCCCGCTTCTTCTTTATTATAAAGGAAATACAGACCTGAATGCAGTGAAGACCATTAGTCTGGTAGGCACCCGCAATGCTACGGAGTATGGGAAAGAGCTTTCTGAACGCTTAATTGCTGATTTATCGGAAAAATATCCGGAGCTATTGGTGATAAGTGGACTTGCTTATGGTATTGACATCGCAGCCCACAAAGCCGCCTTAAAGCACAACCTGCCTACTATTGGGATTATTGCTCACGGATTGGACCGAATCTACCCTGCGACCCATCGAAAGACCGCTGTGGAAATGGTGAGTCACGGAGGACTTTTGACCGAGTATCCCAGCGGAACCAATCCAGACCGGCAAAACTTTGTCATGCGCAACCGTATCATCGCCGGTCTCTCCGACGCAGTCATCGTAGTGGAATCAGCCGAGAAAGGTGGCGCCCTGATCACTGCCGAAGTCGCAAACAGCTACAACCGGGATGTCTTTGCCTTTCCGGGCAGGACGACGGATGTATCCTCCCGCGGATGCAATAATTTGATTCTTCAGAATAAGGCTTCACTTATCCAGTCGGCTGAAGACCTGATCAACCTGATGGGCTGGGATAAGGTCAGCTCAACGAACAAAGTAGTTCAACAGCAACTGTTTCTTGATTTGACCGAAGAAGAGCAACTCATCACCAATTTGCTTAAAGAAAATACTCCAAAACAGATAAATTTGCTCAGTATCGAAAGCAATCTTCCGGTATATCGCCTCTCTCCCATCTTGCTGGAACTGGAGTTTAAAGGTCTTGTAAAATGTATGCCGGGTGGAACTTATTCGCTCCGGTAGCACAAATATTTAACCAAAAACGCTCCAAGCCTTTCGTCGTCTTAATTATTTGTCTATTTTTGTATCAGATACGGGACGTTAGCTCAGCTGGTTTAGAGCGCCTCCTTGACAGGGAGGAGGTCACTGGTTCGAATCCAGTACGCCCCACACTATTTTTCAGCCACTTATAAACGTTCTTATAGGTGGCTTTTTTTATTTCTTCCGATTTTCAAAACAGGAATAAAAAACTACAGGAATGCAACGAACTCCCGAAGAACAACTTCTACTGGCCGTACTCAAATTGGATACCTCAAAAATCGAACTTGAGCATATCGAAAGTCTGGCCCGTCAAATCAATGACTGGGAAAGCTTCTCGACCCTGGCTATCAAACGGGCTATCGGACCTTTACTATACAAAAAGCTATCAACGCTTCCATATCAAGAAATTGTTCCTCAAAGTGTTATGAATAAACTCAAGCAGGTTTATTTTAAAACGTTCAGCAGGAATACGCTCTATTATGAACATCTACGAAGAATTTTAGATGTTTTCTCTAAAGCTGGAATTGAAGTAATTGTACTTAAAGGAATCTATTTAACTGAATGGCTTTATAAGGATATTGGATTACGCCAACTTAGTGATATAGATCTTTTGATAAAAGAAGAAAAGATAGAAAAAAGCATTGAAATAATGGAAAAGCTGGGATATAAAGCTGCATATCCAATTGATCTATCAATATTTTTAGACAAGAACTTCCATTCACAACACCTGCCTCAAATGACTTATCAAGGTGTGGCTGTAGAAATCCATTTTAAGATCCTGAACTCTTGGGAAACTAAATCTATTGATTTAGAAACAGTATGGAATAGAGCAATCCAGACATCAATTTATGGAATAAATGTACTATCCCTTAATCTTACAGATCTTCTGATCCATCTCAGCTTGCACCTGGATAAACATTACAGGACAAATAGGGTTCAATTCGGTTGGTATGCAGACATAACAAATATTCTGGAGAAATATGCTTTAAAAATAGATTGGAATGAAATAGAAGAGAAATGCAATACCGCGAATTGTACCAAAAGATTCTTTCTACAGATTATGTTATGCCATCATTTTATAGGCGCAATTATTCCAAAAGATATAACTAATAAGTATAATTATCTTGTTACTACGAAAGAAAGCCGTTTGTTTGATAAACTGCTTATCGGTAAATCGCATAAGTCTAATCGTGTATCATATTATTTTTCCGGCTTGTCTCAACTTAGTAGCATTAGAGCTAAATCAAAATATTTGTTCCATCTTCT
The DNA here is from genome assembly GCA_030706585.1 of Bacteroidota bacterium. Classification (GTDB taxonomy): domain Bacteria; phylum Bacteroidota; class Bacteroidia; order Bacteroidales; family UBA7332; genus CAXXIC01. Next base: position 1,953 of record JAUZOF010000235.1, on the reverse strand, counting down.
TTTTCCATCTAAAGAATTTATGATGTATCGTTATCCTGTTAAGCGTCAATCGTTATTTTTTCTCTATTATCCACATCGTCTTTTTATAGGAATTAAATCCGCCTGGAAATATTTACGAAACAAATAGTACCTACACCCATGAAGCAAAAACAAATTACAGTTCTTGTACTGGCGTTAATGACGCTGTTTATTTTTGAAGGATGCCGTAGCAGTAAAAGAGCCTTCAACCGCGGTGATTATTACCAGTCGTGTATGATTGCCATTGATAAGCTCAGAAGTAACCCGGAGCACAAAACCTCCAGAGAAGTGCTGCAACAGGCCTATCCCCTCTTAATCGAGAATACGAAATCAACGATTGAAAATACGCTGACGATGAATGGTGACGATAAGTTTCGCCAGATTTATCAGCATTATGGTGCATTAAACACGATTTACCAAAACATCAAAACCTGCCCCGGAGCGCTTAAAGTAATTCCCCGGCCGCAACCTTTCTTCGAAGAACAAGCTAAGGCCAAGGATAAAGCTTTTCAGGAATGTATGGAGCTGGGCAACCTAAAACTCTCAGCAGGCACACATGAAGAGGCCCGTCAGGCATATTACCTGTTCAACGAAGCCCTCAATTACAGTCCGAACAATCCGCAAGCTAACAATAAAATAGCCGAAGCGCTGGACAAAGCGACTGTCAAGGTCGTATTGGAACAAATTCCGGTATTGGGTAAATATCAGTTTTCGTGCGATTTCTTCTACGACCAGATATTTACCTATCTGAATAATGACCGAAGAAACCAGTTTCTACGTTTTTATCGTCCTATCGAAGCGGAACGCATCAGACTCAAACCCGACCACGTGATTCGAATGGCATTTGATGACTTTGTAGTAGGACAAGTTTATGAAACCTCCAATACGGAGCTTTGTAAAAAAGATAGCGTTGTAGTCGGCACCGTCAAAATGGACAACGGCAGAGAGAAAAAGGTATATAATACAGTGACTGCAAAATTAACAACCCGCACCCGAACAGTCGAGTCAAAAGGGCTTTTGTCGCTGCAAATTGTTGATTTCAAAACCAAACAACTACTTGCGCACGAGAAGCTCCCGGGGACTTTTACCTGGCAAAATTTATGGGGAAATTTTAATGGTGATTCAAGGGCCTTAACATCTCAGCAACTCAAAATCTGTGAACGGGAAGCTGTTGTACCTCCACCCACTCAGGATCTGTTTATTGAATTTACCAAACCTATCTTCACCAATACTTCGAATTATCTGGCAAGATTCTACAAATTTACGCGATAAATCAAAGCCGCAATATTCGCTTCCGGATAATGCGGCTTTTTTTTAGAATCAGGCAATTAAAGAACCTTACGATTCTCTTTTCCGTTATATATCATGTTGAATTTAATTCGCTGATAATATGGAAACATACAAATTATTCACACCCCATAAGCTGGGCACTATTGAGTTGAAAAACCGGGTGGTTATGTCCCCCATGACAAGATGCCGGGCAATCGGAAACATTCCTAATGACCTGATGGCTGAGTACTACTATCAACGATCGGGAGCCGGATTAAATATCACGGAGGGAACGTCACCATCACCAAATGGCTTGGGTTATGCACGTATTCCTGGTATTTTTAGCAAAGAGCAGGTGGAAGGTTGGAAAAAAGTCACTTCAGCGGTTCACGAAAAAGAGGGCAGAATCATAGTGCAACTGATGCACACCGGACGGATAAGTCATCCCCTTAATATGTCTGATGGGTCTCAGATAATCGCCCCATCAGCTGTAAAAGCAGCAGGACAGATGTGGACTGATGCTGAGCAAATGCAGGATTTCCCTGTTCCCAAAGAGATGACGGCAGAAGATATTATTCAGACTAAAAAGGAATTTGTAGAAGCGGCTATAAATGGGTTGAAAGCCGGATTTGACGGAGCGGAGCTGCATGGCGCCAACGGCTATCT
>JAUZOF010000234.1 GCA_030706585.1 Bacteroidota bacterium | reverse complement strand
CTTTTTTCATTACTGAAAAAAGATAAGACACATTACTTATTCGTGAATCGAAGATCAACAAAGTTAATTCGTGGCTAAAAAATGGGGCTGAATCATTCCGTATCCTTCTGAAACGTTATAGAGCCAATAATAACCGCTTGAAAACAGAAAATCCCGACTCAGTAGTGATACTTTCAAACAAAAAAGCGCAACACCCGATTCTTATAACAAAAAAATCAGGCATTGCGCTCTTTGATATATGGTTAGAAAAGTCTTTTCTGACCGGTTATTTCATCAATAATCTCATTTTCCGATTCATCCGGAAGATCTGTCGGCTCTACATTGTCATCCGGCTCGTCTGATTCAACAGGCTCTTCTTCAGGTTCGGGGAAACGGGTCGGTTCCAGCTCAGTCACCTTGTCAATGGCAAAGGTAGAAATCCGTTTTCCTTTTGCCCGGAAGCTCTTCACGCCGATAAACTCTTCCACGTCAATCTCAAGTGGATCGCGGAAGCTGTCACTTCCCCCGAAGAGGACTTCGAAGCGGGGATAAGTTTCGTCGGTTAGCAGCCATAATTCCGACTTCGGATTTTCACCGAGGAAGCTCTGTTTCTTCGCAGAGGCTTCGAAGCTGAAGCGTTTGATATATGGATAGCCCTGGTCTGCATCAAACAATGCCACGGACCATACTTTATTCGGGTCAAACTTCTCAATGCGCTGTATATTCGATTCGTAGTGATTACCGGCATCGAAGTTTGAGGTATAATATTCACCGTTTTTGAGAACCACCAGGATAAGATCATCGCTGTGGAATTCTCCCAGATGTTCGCCGCGTCCGTCGTAATTGAGACGGAAGACATCCCAGTCAAACCACACCTGACGTCCACCCAACGTGGAACCACCGCGGTTCTTCAGCGTAATGCGGAAGATTTCGTTTTTGGTCAATACATTCCCCATTGACTGGCGACCTTTGATGGCCAGCTTACTGAAGTCTTCTTCGAATACTGTCTTGCGCAGTCTCGGATTCGGTTTCAGGACAATGCGGATTACTTCAGCTTCCCCGTTCGGGTTGGCGGTGAAGTAAAGCACTTTCGAGCCCGGTTTGCCTTGCGACATATCGTACTCCTTATCGCGTGTCAGTCCGGTTGCAGCAAAACGTTTGAAGTAGTACGCCCCACCTTTGCCATCCTGGTAAACGGCATTGTAAATGGTGCGTTTATCATTTTTCTTGAACACGTTGACGTGAATCACCCCTTTGCCCACGAAGAGCTTGTCGGCTACCTTCACAATCTTGTATTTTCCATCCTTATAGAAAAGGATAATATCGTCGATGTCCGAACAGTTACAGACAAACTCGTCCTTACGCAACGAAGTTCCGAGGAAGCCCTCTTCACGGTTGATGTAGAGCTTTTCGTTAGCCTCTACCACCTTCGTAGCCACGATGGTATCGAAACTGCGGATCTCGGTCATACGCGGGAAGAATTTGCCATACTTATCTTTCAGCTTCTGGTACCAGGTGATGGTATAGTCCACGATGTGCGCCAGATGGTGATCGATGGTTTCGATCTGTTGCAGAATGTTGGCAATGTGCTCTTCCGCCTTGTCGGAGTTGAACTTCAGGATACGTCCCATCTTAATCTCCATCAGGCGAAGGATATCATCAGAAGTCACCTCGCGGATGAAGTTAGGCTTAAACGGCTCCAATCGTTTGTCGATGTGAGCGATCGCCTCGTCCATCGAGCGGGAGTTTTCAAATTCTTTATCTTTATAAATGCGCTCCTCAATGAAGATTTTCTCCAGCGATGCAAAGTGCAGGTGCTCCTGCAATTCGTTTTTCTCAATCTCCAGCTCACTACGGAGTAGAAGCAGTGTATGGTCGGTATTGTGTTTCAATACGGTACTGACCGTGAGGAAGTGCGGTCTGTTGTCAGAAATCACACAACAGTTGGGCGAAATGCTCACCTCGCAATCGGTGAAAGCATACAGCGCATCAATGGTTTTGTCAGATGATACGCCCGGTTGCAGATGAACCAGAATCTCCACATCTTTCGCCGTATTGTCATCCACCTTGCGGATTTTGATTTTCCCTTTATCCGTTGCCTTCAGGATAGAATCAATCAGTGACGAGGTTGTCTTTCCATAAGGAATCTCTGTGATGGCCAGCGTTTTGTTGTCTCGTTTTTCAATCTTGGAACGGACTTTTACCGAACCGCCGCGCTCACCGTCGTTGTATTTCCATACATCGATATAACCTCCCGTCTGAAAGTCAGGATAAATCTGGAACGATTCCCCTTTCAGGTAGGAAATGGAAGCCTCAATCAATTCGTTGAAGTTGTGCGGCAGAATTTTGGACGAAAGACCAACGGCGATACCTTCCACGCCTTGTGCGAGCAGCAACGGGAATTTCACCGGAAGGGTAATCGGCTCCTTGTTACGTCCGTCGTATGAGAGTTTCCAGTCAGTCGTTTTGGGATTGAAGACCACATCGAGGGCAAACTTCGAAAGGCGAGCCTCAATGTAACGGGGAGCAGCCGCACCGTCACCGGTCAGGATGTTACCCCAGTTTCCCTGGCAATCCACCAGAATATCCTTTTGTCCGAGTTGCACCAACGCATCACCAATAGAAGCATCACCGTGCGGGTGAAACTGCATGGTGTGACCGATGATATTCGCCACCTTGTTGTAGCGGCCATCGTCGAGTCGCTTCATCGAGTGAAGAATACGTCGCTGTACGGGCTTCAATCCGTCATTGATGTGCGGCACGGCCCGTTCCAGGATTACGTATGATGCGTAGTCCAGAAACCAGCTTTGATACATACCGGAGAGATGGTGTTTAAGCCCCTCCACGGTTTTATCGGGAACTCTGTATCTGGAATGAGCGGATGAATCGGAAGCCGTATCTTCGTTCTCCACTGCTTCGTTTTCAATAGGTTCTTCTTCGGGAAGGTTGTCCAGGATTTCGTCTGACATAGCTCTTTGCTCTTCTTATTTTAGGGGAATCTGCCTGTTAATATTCTGATTCCTGCAAAATTAATAAATTATCCCGTTTGAAAAGATTTATGCCACAGCTCTGAAGGCTATTTTGCGAGCTAAATAAATAAAAAAAGATCAGCCATGAATCCGGAAATGAATGATAAGGTATCCCTTTTGTATCTTTCTGGTGGGTCTCAGAAACATTATATCGTCATATTTCTTAATTTTACCCCGGACAATCTTTTGTCCTTCCTTATTTACTCATTATCAATCCTATTCAATATGAAGCTAAAAATCATTGCACTCAGCCTTATTCTGATTGGATTTACCTCCAATTCGTTTGCCCAGAACTTCTCTAAATTGAAAGAGCTACGCATGACCCAACCGAAGGATTATGCCAAAGCCGAAAAGTCAGTCACTGCCTGCTGCAAATACCTGCTCAACAATCCGGTTACGAAGGAGAAGGAGAAGCGTGACATCGCGGCTAATTTTATGTTCCAGTGGATGCAAGGGACTCCTGATTATACTTTTGAATTAGACCAAACCGTTGCCGAACTGAGCAAAATCAACCAGACTCTTCTTCCGGTTTACATGGCAGCGATTACCCAATACACACTGGAACACAAACTGAAAAAAGCCGATACGAAGGTAAAGGAATATGCGATCAAGCAGGTCAGCGCTTATTGTGAGAATCCTAAGAATGGCGTGGAAATGAACGATGCTTTGCGCAACTGGATCATGCAAAACAGGGAAGATATTCCGTTGCAGTTGATCTGATACGGAAAGGATCCGGATATATACAAGAAAGCAGCTCAGGGAATTAATCCTGAAGCTGCTTTTTTATTTTACTGTTGATACTTTTGCAAGCCGGGAGGATTGCTTTTAATTCGAACGAAGCCGGAGGCTTCGCTCAACTACCTAAACACCAGCCTACAGCCAACCAGGGGATTTGTATTTTATTCACAAATTGGGAAGAATCTTGTCAAGCTGTATTTTAAATTGATATTTTAGATCTTCAATGTTTTTATATATTGTTGGAAAGTGACCTTTCCCTTTTAATTTTGCTTCAAACTCAAATTTACTCAATATATCGTCCTTATCTATACTACTCATATTTATCTGTTCATCTTTAAAATAAGTATATACTAATGGTTTGTTATTATGATGGAATTGGGTAAATGCTGTTTCAAATTCTTCTGCAGTAAATTTCCCAACTTTGGTTTTAAATAAGCTAATAAAAATATCACAGCTAGCGATTACTTTATTATATTCATCTTGTAATCTTGTTTTAGACATTGCATCAATAAAATCTTCCCAAAGCTCTAGATTCAGAAATATGCCTTCTTGATTTAGTCTCTTATTTTCTCTATTTATGAAAATCTCAAATTGCTCTCTATCTTCCTTTAATTCAGATGATGAGGCTAAGAAAATAGCAATAGTTTTTGTACTCATATTTGATATTTTATTAATTCGAGGACTTGGTAATCCTACATTATAAAGTAATTCATTTATAGTTATACTATCTTGACTCTCATTGCAAATTACTTTTGCATTTTCTCTTTTAAATGACCATTCGATCAGTTTATCATATGAGAAAGTAGTCGGTTTGTTATTCTTCATACATAATTTACATGTGCATGGTACATGAATTTCTGGCCTTACCCCTTTATAACCTTCTGTAATATTCTTTAGTGCATCCATTGTTAGGATAATTAATCCTCTAGCATCAGGCCCTTTGGATCTGATTATTATTTTTCTATTATAAAAATCTTCTTCTATTTGACATTGAGAAGAATTATTTTCTGAACTTAAATTGACCGCGTTATTCCAGACTTCATTGTCTGAAACAATATATCGACTTAACTCTGCACTAATTTGATTTACCATACCTCGAGGCATGAATTCATACCTATATTCAAGTCTTAGACAAACTTCTTCATCCTTCCATTTCCTATCTATTGGCATCGATAGTAATCTCGCTGGAATTATATAATCACCAATTTTATGTCTTTTTGGAAATGCAATTTTGAATATTTCTAGCATCTTCTTCAGAATAACATGTTTATCTTCGTAAATAGACTCTTTCCATATTCTAATAAAATCTTTAGCATGAATATTACCTCTTCTTTTTTGTATTTCTTCATCATCAATAATTTTATATACAGCATTCATTGCCCATTCGGGCTGAAGAATAACCCAATGTTTTAATTCTTCATTCATCGAATACCAGAGCACAACCCCAATATCGTGTAAGAATTGGCAGCAATCAATAATATCACTTGAATTCGTAAACCTTTCTGGATTGGAATTTAGGCAAATAGATTTGAATCTGTCAAATGAAATACATGCTATAATTTTAGATTCTTCTCTAAGTATATTCCTAACAGGCACCCATGATCTTGGTACACCCTTTCCATAATGAGGTAATTGGGTTATTTGGCTAACGATAATTTGTTTAATTTTCTCAAGACCTTCATTGTTATTCATGAGATTGATCTCGTAATAAGGCCGTACTTGCGTTTTTATAATATTAAAATTTGAATTGCTCATATAGACACCTAGATCATTCCATGAGATTTTATTACCGTCATGGCATGTCTGACCTAGAATTATAGGGCTTTTGCCTCCAAATTGATAAATTGTCGGTATCCAATAATCAAAATTATGATGATTTTGCCTTGTTGAAGCCAATAGGACAAAAATGGAATTCTCAGTAAGGAAAAATCTATGAACCGGATAATAAACATCTTGTCCTCCAAAATCCCAAATATGCGCAATATGCTTCTTCCCTTTTTCTTTCTTGAATTGCCAATCTTTAATTTCAATGCCTCTGGTACGATTATCTTTTCTAGGTAAAGAAGCATTGCTTTTTAATAATCGTCGTTGTAAAGATGTTTTCCCGGCACTCCCTTCTCCTACAAATGTTAGTTTAGCTTCAAAAATAAAGTCTTTACCTTCAATCTTTATCTTGTTGAAATATCTTTTAATAGCTTCATTTCCCTTCTTAATAATTTCTATTGGCGGATTTACTATTGTGTCATTATATAAAAGTATTCTATCTTCATAATCGTCTGTCTTATTATTCCATTCTATATTAAGATTTAAATCCGTGATCCATTCAGGTAATTCCCTAATAGGATTATTTATCAATGTTAAGCTCTTTAATTGCCTAAGCTGCTTGAGCGCAGCTATATCTTTAATCTTATTATTTGGAATATATACATTGTTTAGTTTTACTAAATGCTTAAGAGGCAATACATCAAATATCATATTATCCCCAATGAATAATTCCTCCAGGTTTATCAATGTCGTTAAAACTGACAAATCAGAAATTTTATTTTTTACACAATATAACCCTTTAAGATTAATGAGTTGACTTAATGGCGAGATGTCTTTTATATCATTTTGATGTAGATATAGCAACTTCACCTTTTTAAGATTTCTCAAAGGGCTGATATCTTCAATTTTATTCCTACTGATTTGAATGACATTACATTTTTGCAAATACTTTAATGCAGAAATATCTGTGATAATATTATTATCTAAATCAATGGTTCTAAGTTTTGATAAATTTGAAATAGCTGCAATATCAACAATACTATTATTGTTAGCTATTAGAGTCTTAAGATTGACAAGTTGCTCCAAGGGAGTGATATCACTAATTAAATTATCAGCTATAATTAAATCTGTCAAATTATTTAGCTCCTTAATCGGATAAATATCTGATAATTCATTATTTCCAAGATCTAATACTTTTAAATCGTATAGGTTAGATAAAAGTGAAATATCATTTATTTCATTATGGCTTAATGAGAGAGCTCTTAAGCTTTTCAACTTTTGAATAGGTTCAATTATTTGATCGAGATTCTTGATTTTACAAGCTGAAAGATTCAAGGATACCACATGATTAGATTTATCTAATCTATAACCTCTAATTCTAAATCCTATATTTT
>JAUZOF010000233.1 GCA_030706585.1 Bacteroidota bacterium | reverse complement strand
ATATTACATAAATTAGGATGCTCGCTGCGTCAGAAGAGTTTGAGTTAAAATAAGGCTAAAAAGTGAATTTGCCTATGCTGCAAAAAATGGCTTCTGTAATTTTGTCCCCGTAAACATCAAAGAATTGAGACAATGTATTCATTGACTGTAACTCCCAAATTTGGCGATATTGACGGCCTGGGCCATGTAAATAATACGGTTATGCCCGGCTGGTTTGAGCAGGCAAGAAACCCTATTTATCGTTATTTTAATCCCGAATTTAAGTTTGATAACTGGAATTTGATTCTGGCTCGTTATGAGGTTGATTTTGTTGCGCAACTCTATTTTGACCAGGATGTGGAGATTCGTACCTTTATTTCAAAAATCGGACGTTCTTCATTTGAGGTTCATCAGGAGGCCTGGCAGGGAGAGAAGCTTTGTACAAAAGGACGAACTGTTTTAGTACATTTCGATTTTAACGAGCAGCGCTCGGTGGCTATTCCTGATGATATCCGGGTTACAATGGCAGAGCACCTGGTTTCGGGAGAAAACTAGTCGGAAACATTGGTTTTATTAAACTGGATATTTGCCGGAATAATCGTACCTTTACGGAAATCATATTTTCTTATTGTTCCAATTAACCGGTAGATGCTATGAGTGACGATAAATCCTGGATTTATTTTCTTGTAATGGTTGTCCTGTCAATCATCGGAAGCATTAATAAGTCGAAGAAAAAGAATGTTACCCCGCCGTCTTCACCTCCGAGAGAAGAAGAGGATGATTTCCCGACGATCTTTTTTCCGGGAAATGTACCACCCGAGGTTGTTAAGCCGGTTGAACCCGTAAAAAAAGTACCGTTCTCTATTGACCGGGTAGATAACGTAGAAGGACTTTCTGCGATGTCTCCCTCATTGGAAATGCCTCAAAAGGGTTTAAATCCGGAGGAAGAATCGAATCGTCCGGTTGTTGATTTTGTGGATAAGGATGAGCTTAAAAAAGCGGTTATCTATTCGGAGATATTTAACCGGAAATACTTTTGAGATTTGACGGATGAAAAAATATTGGAAGAGTTACTTCAGGTGAATTCCCGGAGTAACTTTTTTATTTCAGAGAATTGAAGGTCGTGAGCTGGGATTGCTGGCATTTTGTTGTTAAGTGTTTGATTTTTTTACCTGTTTGGTCTCTGTCAAAGGTATTTTTTGTAACTTCGCGGCTTGAAAATCAGGTTGTAGGGAAAACTAATTTACAACACTATATATTATGGCATTTAGAATAATTACTGCAGAAGAAGCTGCAGGTATGATTAATCACGGGGATAACCTGGGTTTCAGTGGATTTACTGCTGTGGGTTGCCCGAAAGCCATCGGTCGTGAGATGGCAAAAAAAGCAGAAGCACTCCACGCTGAAGGAAAACCATTTCAGGTAGGTATGTTTACCGGCGCTTCTACCGGAGAGTCATTGGATGGTGTGATGTCACGTGCCAATGCAATCAAATTCCGGACTCCTTATCAGTCAAACAAAGACCTGCGCGTGGCTCTAAATGCAAACAGAGCTCACTATTTCGATTATCACTTGTCTCAGTTGGCTCAGGATCTTCGTTATGGTTTCTTCGGGAAAATTGATTACGCTGTAATCGAAGTTGCAGACTATAATGACAACGGTGAGTTGGTGTTGACTTCAGCTGTAGGTAACGCACCTACTTTCTGTATGTTGGCTGATAAAATTATTTTGGAACGCAATAAACGTCGTTCAAAAGAACTTAAAGGTTTGCACGATGTTTACATTCCTCTGGATCCTCCTTATAGAAAAGAAATTCCTCTTTATACAGTTAGCGATCGTATCGGTTCTCCGGTATTGAAAGTCGATCCTAAAAAAATTGTTGGTGTAATAGAAACTGACCTGGATGACGAAATCGGCGGATTTACTCCGATGGATGACGTTACACTGAAAATCGGTGAAAACGTATCAAATTTCCTGGCTGCTGAAATTAAAAGAGGGACTATTCCTGCTTCATTCCTGCCAATCCAGTCAGGAGTAGGTAACATTGCAAATGCAGTATTGGCCGGTCTGGGGGCTAATCCGGATATCCCTGCATTCACTATGTTTACCGAGGTGATTCAGGATTCAGTGATCGATCAAATGAGACAAGGTAATATTTCATTCGCCAGCGGTAGCTCATTGACTTTGAGTACTCCTTGTATGAATGAAGTTTATGGAGACCTTGCATTCTTCAAAGATAAACTGGTTCTTCGTCCGCAGGAAATCTCAAATAACCCAGAGTTGGTTCGTCGTCTCGGATTGATTACGATCAACACTGCGATTGAGGCTGATATCTTCGGTAACGTAAACTCTACTCACATCATTGGTAACAAGATGATGAATGGTATCGGTGGCTCAGGTGACTTCGCGCGTAACGCGTACCTTTCTATCTTTACGACTCCTTCTGTTGCTAAAAACGGTGCGATCAGCGCATTCGTACCAATGGTTTCTCACCACGACCACAGTGAGCACTCAGTTAAAATCATCGTTACTGAATACGGTGTGGCTGACCTTCGCGGTAAATCTCCAATCCAGTGTGCGCAAGAGATTATCGAAAAAACAGCTCACCCGGATTACAAACAGTTGTTGTGGGATTACCTGAAGCTGGGTAAAGGACATACTCCTCACAACCTGAATGCGTGTCTGGCTTTCCACACTGAATTCAATAAGTCTGGAGACATGCGTAATGTTAAATGGGAAGAATACGCATAATCCACTCTTTATAGTATAATGAAAAGGCATTTCACATAGAAGTGCCTTTTCTATTTCTAAAGGTGTTGTCGATAGGGGTGTGTGGAATTGTAAGTTGCATTCGCTTTGATCTTATAGATTGAATGTTTTTTGCTTGAAAATCTTATATATCCTAAGTTTTATACGGAAAAAAACGTTGATTTATTTTGAGTGTAAGAAAATATCTCTATCTTTGTATCATCAAATTGAAGATATGAACACTATTTCATTACATATTCTACTTCTAAATTCTATTATTCTCCTGGATAAATCGGGTAGAAGAAAGGTGGGTATGTAATATGGTGATGTGTCACAAAATATAATGAAGCCTTTCTCACTCCCTGGTGAAAAAGGCTTTTTTTTATACTATAATCAAAAACGGCGTCCCTAAAGGGGGCTACAGTATTGCAAATAATTTAAAAACAAATAGTTATGTCTGATAGATTGTATGTTTTTGACACGACACTGAGAGACGGCGAGCAAGTGCCCGGCTGTCAGTTGAATACTATCGAAAAGATTGAAGTTGCCAAAGCATTGGAAGAATTGGGTGTAGATGTAATCGAAGCCGGATTCCCGATTTCCAGTCCGGGGGATTTTAATTCAGTAATTGAAATATCTAAAGCCGTTACATGGCCAACCATTTGCGCATTGACCCGCGCAGTAGAAAAAGATATTGAAGTAGCTGCCGATGCACTGCGTTTTGCTAAACACAAACGTATCCACACCGGTATTGGTACTTCGGATTATCACATCAAGCACAAATTCAACTCAACCCGCGAGGAAATAATCGAACGAGCAGTAGCTGCCGTGAAATATGCCCGTCGCTTTGTGGATGATGTGGAGTTTTACGCTGAAGATGCCGGTCGCTCGGATAATGAATATCTGGCACGCGTGGTAGAAGCAGTAATCAAAGCCGGAGCTACTGTGGTAAATATTCCGGATACTACCGGTTATTGTTTGCCTGAAGAATATGGCCGCAAGATTAAATATCTGATGGAAAATGTAAATGGCGTGCATAATGCAATCCTTTCTACACACTGTCACAATGACCTCGGAATGGCTACTGCGAATACTATTGCTGGTGTAATGAACGGCGCGCGTCAGGTTGAGGTGACCATCAATGGTATTGGAGAGCGTGCCGGTAATACTTCATTGGAAGAGGTGGCTATGATTCTGAAGAGCCATAAAGATATCGGTATTGATACCAATATTAATACGAAGAAAATCTATGGCATCAGCCGTATGGTTTCCAGCCTGATGAATATGCCGGTTCAGCCGAACAAGGCTATCGTAGGTCGTAATGCATTTGCTCACTCTTCTGGTATTCACCAGGATGGTGTATTGAAAAACCGTGAAAGCTACGAAATCATCGACCCGAAAGACGTGGGTGTGGATGAAAATTCTATCGTGTTGACTGCCCGTAGTGGTCGTGCTGCGTTGAAGCACAGACTGGAAGTGTTGGGTGTTCATCTGGAAAAAGATGCTTTGGACCAGGCTTACGAAGACTTCCTGAGATTGGCCGACAAGAAAAAAGATATCAACGATGATGATGTGTTGATGTTGGTAGGCAAGGAGCGCAAAGAGAATGGCCGTATTAAGCTGGAGTATTTGCAGGTAAGTTCCGGTGTAGGTATTAAGCCGGTTGCCAGCGTTTGTCTGACTATTGCCGGTGAGCCTTTCGAAGCTGCTTCTTCAGGTAATGGTCCTGTTGATGCTGCAATCAATGCGGTGAAACAGATTATCCGTCGCCAGACTACAGTGAAAGAGTTCCTGATTCAGGCTATAACCAAAGGTAGTGATGATGTGGGTAAAGTTCACATGCAGGTAGAATATGAAGGTTCTGTTTACTATGGTTTTGGAGCCAATACCGATATTATTGCCGCTTCAGTGGAAGCTTATATTGATGCAATCAATAAATTTGTCATCTGACCAAATCGCGAGAGAATTTAATTAAATCATAAAAATCGTCGGGGTAATTTGATGGGATTCCGGCAAAGAAGAAGATTATGAATACATTATTTGACAAAATCTGGGATGCACACGTAGTAACTGCGGTGCAGGATGGTCCCACTCAATTGTACATTGACAGACACTTCTGTCATGAGGTAACCAGTCCGCAAGCGTTTGACGGATTGCGTAAAAGAGGTTTGAAAGTTTTCCGTCCGGAAAAAACTACCTGCTCTCCTGACCACAACATTCCTACTTTGAATCAGGAGAAACCAATCGAAGATCCGATTTCTCGTTTTCAGGTAGAAACATTGACTAAAAACGCAACTGAGTTCGGTGTAACTCTTTGGGGATTGGGTCACAAGAAAAACGGTATCATCCACGTAGTAGGACCGGAAAACGGTTTGACCCGTCCGGGTATGACCATCGTTTGTGGTGACAGCCACACTTCTACACACGGAGCTTTCGGTTCTATCGCATTCGGTATTGGTACCAGTGAAGTAGAAATGGTGTTGGCATCTCAGTGTATCCTTCAGCCTAAACCTAAAACGATGCGTATCAACATCGAAGGTAAACTGGGCGCTGGTGTAACTGCAAAAGACTTAGCTCTTTATATTATTTCAAAACAAACTACCGGTGGCGCTACCGGATATTTCGTAGAATACGCCGGTGAGGCAATCCGCTCAATGAGCATGGAAGAGCGTATGACCGTTTGTAACCTGAGTATCGAGATGGGTGCACGTGGTGGCATGATTGCTCCTGATGAAACTACATTTGAATACGTAAAAGGTCGTGAATTCGCACCTCAAGGTGAAGAGTGGGACAAAGCATTGGCTTACTGGAAAACGTTGAAAAGCGATGACGATGCTGTATTCGACAGAGAAGTAACTTACAACGCTGCTGATATCCAGCCTATGGTGACTTACGGTACCAACCCGGGTATGGGTATGGGTATTACCGAAAGTATTCCTACACTGGATACTATCGACGAAGCCGGTAAAATTTCTTACGTGAAATCTTTGGATTACATGGGCTTTCAGCCGGGTGAAAAACTCGAAGGGAAAGCTATTGACTATGTATTCTTAGGAAGCTGTACTAACGGCCGCATCGAAGACTTTCGTGTATTTGCCAACTTCGTGAATGGCAAGAAAAAAGCGGATAACGTAATCGTATGGTTGGTTCCGGGTTCATGGATGGTAGAGCAACAAATCCGTGAAGAAGGTTTGGATAAGATCCTCGTTGAGGCAGGCTTCCAGCTACGTCAGCCGGGATGTTCAGCATGTTTGGCTATGAACGAAGACAAAGTTCCTGCCGGTAAATATGCGGTATCTACCTCTAACCGTAACTTCGAAGGTCGTCAGGGACCGGGTGCCCGCACTATTCTTGCAGGCCCGCTGGTAGCTGCTGCTGCTGCGATCACCGGTAAAATTACCGATCCTCGCAAGTTGTAATTTTTAGAGAACGA
Source organism: Bacteroidota bacterium (assembly GCA_030706585.1). Lineage (GTDB taxonomy): Bacteria > Bacteroidota > Bacteroidia > Bacteroidales > UBA7332 > CAXXIC01. Next base: position 752 of record JAUZOF010000233.1, on the reverse strand, counting down.
AAAAAGATTTGTAATTATAAAATAAGCCCAAATACCCGCAACCTTCTCTTCTTGGGAAAGGTCGGGTGGGGTCTCTAATTATGGAAAAATTCACAACATTAACATCGACTTGTGTGCCTCTTCCAATCGAGAACGTGGACACTGACCAAATTATACCAGCTCGCTTCCTGAAAGCGACTACCCGCGAAGGTTTCGGTGATAACCTTTTTGCAGATTGGCGTTATGACAAAAGCGGTGCTCCGATTAAGGAGTTTATTTTGAATAACCCAACTTACACTGGTGCAGTACTTGTGGCAGGTAAAAACTTCGGTAGCGGTTCAAGCCGTGAGCACGCTGCATGGGCAATTGCCGGTTACGGTTTCAAAGTAGTAGTTTCCAGCTTTTTTGCTGACATCTTCAAAGGAAATGCTCTGAACAATGGCGTTCTTCCTGTTGTTGTAAGCGAAGGATTTTTGGCAGAAATGTTTGCTGCAATCAATGCTGATGCCGCTGCTACTGTGACTGTGAACCTTGAAGAGCAAACAATCACGAACAACGCTAACGGTAAAACCGAATCATTCGATATTAACCCATACAAAAAAGGTTGTATGTTGAACGGTTTCGATGATATCGACTATCTATTGAGCAACAAGACTCTGATAGAGGCCTGGGAACAGAAATAATCTTTCCGCCATATTGAAACCCTGAGGCACGAAGGGCACCAAGTTTCACTTAAGCTAAGTGTCTCTTCGTGCTCTTAGTGTCTCAGTGGT
>JAUZOF010000232.1 GCA_030706585.1 Bacteroidota bacterium | reverse complement strand
CTTCAGTTTGCTCTCAAATTCAGCAAAATAAATTTTGAACTCCGAACCAAAATTCCGTTAGCGTTAGTTGGGTGTTCGGGACGGGATAAAAACGGAGATGGAAATGGAAGCAAATGATGTCCTTCCAACCCCGCAAACTCAATGTATTCATCCAACCGGAATTACCGACTCTGTCAGCAAATCCTGCAACGGCTCCGTTCATTTGGCCGGAAGAGTCTGAAAAACCAATTTCAAAAGGTGATACCGTAAGATTGGTATTAAATCACAACACCAAAGGTATCTATTGCTTCAACGCAGAAACATTTAACATTGATAAAAAGCCGGATTGGCTGGCTGTGGAATCCCTTTCAGCCGGAGAGATTTTACCTGCGAAAAAATTAGCATTATCAGTTATTCCTGAAAAGCTAAAAAATGCTATGACAGAAGGACTTATTATTCTGAATGCTAATGGAAGCCGATTTCCGATAAAAGTCAAAGTGCAAAACGATGCCAACGACAGCCGACAGAATCGTTGCATAACGTTACCTGCCTCATCTCTCGTATCGAAGAAAAGCGCTACTGCTCAATGGCAACCGGTTCAGGGGCTCGGTTTTAGCGGAAAAGCCATGGCGTTGCAGCCATTCAACGCTTCATTACAAGATGATGTTACGTTAAATCCGTCTCTTGAATACACATTTTCCACAGTTGATGCAGATAGTGCGTTGATAAGCCTCTATCTTCTGCCCGACCAACCGGTGGACAGCAAAAATCCAATGCGTATTGCTATTTCCATGGATAATAGTAAACCTCAACTGTTCAACTTTAAGACGGTGGGTAGAAGCACAACCTGGAAGGAAAATGTACTTCGCAATCAGGCGATAGTAAAAATGCCATGGAAATTCAGTACGGCGGGAAAACACACCCTCCACATCTTCGCGGTCGACGCCGATGTGGTACTTGACCAAGTAATGATTGACTGGAAAATAAACCGGAAATTCTACGGTGTGAAATAAATAGCGAAAACGGGACTCTCATTGCAAATATTATTGCAGAGAGTCCCGTTTTATTTTATCGATATAGTAATCTGCTTATTCAGCAGACATACCTTTCGCAATACCCATCTCTAAGCCGCGAAGCTCTGCCAGTCCGCGCATACGGCCATAAAGTGAGTAACCATAGAAGACTTGTTTTTTGTGTAAATCATCCAGCATCTGGTGACCGTGGTCAGGACGCATCGGCAATGATATATTGCGTTTCTGCATCACTTTGAGCAGGTTTTTCACGACGTTGTACATATCCACGCTACCTTCGAGGTGATTGGCTTCGAAGAAGTTTCCGTCGGGTAACTGTTGCGTGCTACGCAGGTGTACAAAGTGGATTCGGTCGCCCAAACGCTCAGCCATACCCGGAAGGTCATTATCAGCGCGAACGCTCAACGAACCGGTACAGAAGCAAAGACCATTCGCTTTTGAAGGAACAGCATCGAGGATAGCTTTAAAGTCCGACTCTGTACTGCCGATACGTGGAATTCCCAATACTGGAAAAGGTGGGTCATCCGGGTGAATAGCCAGGGAAATTCCACTCTCTTCGGCCACCGGAGCGACCTCTTGCAGGAATAATATCAGATTGCCACGGAGTTTGTCAGCATCAATACCCTGATACTTTTTCAGTTCTGCTTTTACCTGTTCTACGGTAAAAGCCTCATTGGCACCGGGAATACCCGATAAAACGACCTGTAACAGACGCTCTTTTTCATCTGTGGTCATTGTTTTGTAGCGCTCTACGGCTTTCACCTGGTCTTCTGCTAAAATATCCTCTTTCGCACCTTCACGTTCAAGGACGAAAAGGTCAAATGCAAGGAAGGCATATTTATCAAAATACATCGCTTTCGAGCCGTCTTCTACCGGATAGAAAAGGTCGGTACGCACCCAGTCAATAACCGGCATGAAATTGTAAGTCACCACATCAATGCCACATTGAGCGAGGTTACGAAGGGTGATTTTGTAGTTTTCGATGTATTGCTCATAGTTTCCGGTGCGACGTTTGATGTCTTCGTGGATGTTTACACTCTCCACCACACGCCATACCAGACCCTCTTTCTCTACATTTTCCTTATAAGCTTTAATCTCTTCCACCGGCCAGATTTGTCCCACCGGAATGTGGTGCAATGCCGACACAATGCCGGTTGCCCCTGTCTGACGAATATCTTTCAGCGAGATAGGGTCATTCGGTCCGTACCAGCGCCAGGATTGTTCAAATGTTTTCATATCTGATTTATTAATGATTGAGGGATTGAAGGATAGATGGATTGATGAAGAATCGACATTCCCTCAACCCCTCAGTCCTTCAAGCCCTATTTATACTCCCGAATAAGTTTCAAATCCACCATCCACAGTGATGGTCTGTCCGTTCATGAATGACGAGTCATCGCTGCACAAATAAAGCACTGCCCCGCAAAGCTCTTCCGGACGGCCCATGCGCCCCATCGGTGTCATGTTGATGATTTTGCCGCCACGCTCGGTCAGCGAACCGTCTGGGTTGGTCAGCAGCGAGCGATTTTGTTCTGTCAGGTAAAAACCCGGACGGATGGCATTCACGCGCATTTGGTCACCGTATTTTTGAGCAAACTCAACCGCCAGCCATTTGGTAAAGTTGGCAATAGCCGCCTTAGCTGATGAATAGCCGATTACGCGCGTCATCGGGCGGTCAACCGTTACAGAGGTAAAGTTGATGATATTTCCTTTTTTATTGCGAATCATCACTTCCGAGAAGATTTGAGTCGGATAAATGGTTCCGTACAGATTTAGGTCAATCGCTTTACGCAGTTCATCCAGGTCAAGGTCGAGCAACGACTGGTCGGGCAATACATTTGCCCCCGGCATATTACCACCAGCACCGTTAATCAGCACATCAATGGTACCACAGGTAGCCAGAATCTCTTCGCGATTCTTTTTCAGTTTCTCGATATCTGTCACATCGGTAGTAAAGAAGTACGCTTTACCACCTTTGTCTGTAATCTCCTTTACAAGAGCATCTCCGGCCTCTTTTTTACGTGCGAGACACACTACGGTTGCCCCGTTTTCGGCCAGATTCAATGCAATGGCGCGGCACAACACGCCTGTTGCTCCGGTGATTACGATTACTTTGTCTTTTAATTTACTCATGGTCAAATGGTGTTTTAAATCGGGGGCAAAAGTATATGTTTTCAAAGATTCTTCACTTGTATTATCGTACATAATGTATTGACAAATTGTTATAAAGAATAGTTAGTCGTCTTGCTATGGATTCTCAACTATGTAGTCTTATTCACTCATACCAGATACTCATTTGATTATCAACAAATAGCACCTCAGACACAACCCACATTATGTTAATTTACTTAAATCCGCATATTCACCCGCAACGTTCCCGTTTTTCTTTCGTCTAAGTATTATAAAGTTCTGGGCTACCAGTGACTATTTTACAGATTCAGTCTCTTTAAATACCTACAATTATGAAAGCGAAAAAACTTTTCTTCCTGTTTGCAATGCTAACTCTGTTATCCGGAGCATTCAGCAGTTGCAGCTCTTTTATGGTAACCTCAGTTTCCGCACAGGGAAGGTATGGGTATGTTAATCCAAGGTGGGCTCCTCCATATTATGAAGGCGTTCGCTATTACTATATCCCTGACATCGAGGTTTATTTTGACCTGACCCGAAATGAATTCATCTTTCTGGAAGACGGTAGATGGTATTCATCCCCTTATTTACCAGGTTATTATTCTGATTTCGACCTGGACGATTGCTTTGTAATTGCTCTTAATATCAATGTTTTCCGTCCATGGCTGCACCACCACTATTACATTTCCCACTACCCGAGATATTATTACCGTGACTACTATGACCATCGTAATATACCTTACGTAAGAGGTTTTAATGAAAATATCCGCAGACCATTCTTCTGGGGTGAAAATGAAAGAAACCGTGCCCGTAAGTGGGATAACGAAGGCTTGAAAGAAAACCGTAAGTTCAAATACGAACGTTACGATAATGATATTTACAATCAGGGAAATCGTCAGGACCAGGGAAGACGGCCTTCAGATAACCGTCAACAAGATAATAGGAAATCAAGATACGACCGTCAACAACCGAACAACCGACCTGACAACACTAACGCTCAACCGCAACAACCCAAACAAGGTGGCTATGACAACCGCCAACAATCCGGCAACAGACAGGATAACAACAATGTTACCCAACCACAAAACAACAGAAACGATAACATTTATCAACCTCAACAACGACAAGGTGATAATGTGAATCAACAAGGCGGAAATGCCGTTCGCCAACAACAACAACAACAACAACAACAACAACAACAACAACAACAACAACAACGTAAGGCAAATGTTGAGAACCAGAGTCCAAACTATTATGGAAGACAAATCGGACAACCGGTGAAGGTAGAACGCCAAATGCGTGAACCAAGAAGCTCTCAACCGGCAACCCGCAGCCAGTCAGATAATAAATCTGACAACAAAGACGGATCATCAGGCCGTGGTCGTCGTTAAAAAGCTTCACTGCAAAATAACCGCTTCTTTTGAGGGGCGGTTATTTTGTTTTCATGAATATAAATATCAGATAAATAATCCCACTAATTCTTGATTTTAAATCTTTACCGGCTTCTGATTTGTTTATAATAGATGAGCATGTCCATTCATGATAACACATGAAACCATTTTAACCGATTAACACATTGATATAATCTAAACCTGAAAATCCTTATCAGATGAAGAAGCTATTCTATTTTACAATTTTCAGTCTGGGTTTGCTGATGACAGCCTATGGACAAACCCGGCTATCTTTTCAGAACAATGCTTATACCGCCGGGGATTCTCCTTCTTTCTTTTTGGCAAATAACGCAAACGAAGGGCTTCCGGGCAGTAACCAGAAATGGGACTTTAGCACGTTAACGGCTAAGGGTGAGGTTCCGGTCTTGTTTTTTGCAGCACAAGAATCCGGGAATCAGGTGAATTTCCCTGAATGTAATATTCTGCTGCGGGAACAGGGTAGTGAGTTTTTCTTCCAGGTAACCGAAAGCAGCATCAAAGATTACGGTTATTCTTGTCCTTGCTACGTGGTGAAGTACAATACTCCGATTGTGAAATTTGCTTTTCCGTTCTCCTTCGGTTCTGCCTTTAGCGGCAAATTCCAGGGTGATATTATTGGACAGAGTGATAAAGCTTTTTCGGGAGAATATGCCACAGAAGCTGACGGATACGGAACGTTGGTTCTTCCGGAAAATGTGGTTATCAATAACGTGCTGCGGGTAAAATTCACCCAGAAAACGGACAATACTACTTCCTGGAATGTCACCTACCGCTGGTATGCCAATGCTGCCTATCCCAACCTGAAATATCCGCTGCTGACGGTAATGACCAAGGTTAGCAAAGACAGTACATATACCTACCACACGGCTTATAACAAAGATGCCGGAAAACTGGCTGTCCAGCAACCGGCTTCACAATCCGCATCTCAGGAATATTCTGCTATCGGATTTGAAAGCTATAATGTGAATGTATTCCCCAATCCGTTTAAAGAAAATGCTCAGGTAGCCTACTCGTTGCCTGAAAATGCCAAAGTAACGCTTTATATTTCTGACAATACCGGAAAGATCATTCAGACGCTTATTGACGGTGTGCAACAGAAAGGTTCATACCTGCAGGACTTTTCCATTCCACAAGCGACCACCTATTATGTAATTACACTCGTGGTCGATGGCAAAATCATTTGCTCTAAACTGCTTTTCCACATTGATGAAATATAAGCATCAACCTTTTCCAATAATTATCTGTTTATATCGGGAGCTATGCATTATCATAGCTCCCGATTATTATTTCAGTAAATACTCAACACGTGAACGATACATTCTCAGAGCTCAAGTCCTTTCTCGACGAAAAGGTAGAACAATACAACCGTCCTGACTTTATCCCGAATGATCCCATCTCTATCCCGCACAGCTATTCGGTGAAGCAGGACATCGAGATTATGGGATTCTTTGCCGCCATACTCGCATGGGGACAAAGGACTACCATCATTAACAAATGCGTCGAACTGGGCAAGCGGATGGACAATGCACCCTACCAGTTCATCACTCAATCCACCGAAAGCGACCTTCAGGCCTTACTCGGATTCAAGCACCGGACCTTCAATGACACCGACCTGCTTTACTGCATCGACTTTATGAAACGGCATTTTGCTAAATACAATTCGATGGAAGAGGCTTTTGTACCAGGGGAAAAAGCCACCGCCGAAGAAGCCTTGATCCATTTCCGCGAATATTTTTTCGAAGCACTGTATGCCCCGCATCGCACCCGCAAACACATCGCTTCTCCCCTGCAAAAATCAGCTTGTAAACGACTGAATATGTTCCTTCGCTGGATGGTACGCCTCGATAACAAGGGGGTGGATTTCGGTATTTGGAAGAAAATATCCCCGGCTGACCTGATTTGTCCTCTCGATGTGCATGTAGATCGCACTGCCCGTCACTTCGGGTTACTGAGCCGCACACAGACCGACTGGCAATCGGCTCTGGAACTGACCGAACACCTTAAGGGCTTTGACCCAATGGATCCTGTGAAATATGATTTTGCTCTGTTCGGTATTTCGGAGGAAGGATTGTTGATGCGGTAATCTTTTCAGTAACATTATTTACACCAATATTTTAAACATATCCCTACGAGATTTGTCTGATTTATATACCCTTAAAGGTTAGCCGACAAGGTCATCATAATAGTATTTACCCTAAAATCCCAAATTATGAAAACGCTAAAATCATTCAGTCTCAGAGTGCTGTTTGCTGCGCTGATTCTTTTCTTTTCAGGATTGGGAATCAGTGAAAGCAACACGGCTTTGGCGCGCCCGCCTCATGGCAATCCGGCCTGGGCGCCTCCTTATTATAATGGAGTTCGTTACTACT
>JAUZOF010000231.1 GCA_030706585.1 Bacteroidota bacterium | reverse complement strand
TTGCATATATACGGATTGAAACACAAAAATACGAAGTAAAATTGAGATATAAAGGCTGTGAATTCAGAAAATTACAGAAAAATAAATAAATCAGACCCGAGTTCTGAAAGCCTTTTCTTTTGAAATTATAAAACAATGAAAAGAAGAAAAAAACAGGTATACCCACAAAGCAAATTCAGATCTGCAAATATACCTGTCGTGGTTATCAACAACCACAAACTAAACAATCTTAATTCTTAAAGAGACTTGCTAACCTGCCAGAAAACAAGTCCCACCCGGAAAGGAAAAACCGGATACCATATAGCATCAAAATACCCTCTCTATTAACTATGAACCTTAAAACAATTTAGTATCTGAAATTATACTAAATGATTATCCTCGAAATGACCTATTAAAGTCCTACTGCTAAGTTAGCATAACTCCGTCCTTTAGGGCGGAGGAAAGGGGAATGCCTATTCAGGGCTTTAGCCATGACTCCTCCGATATTCAGAAAACACCACATTCAGGGCTAAAGCCCAGTCGATCATTGACTTTTAATCTCCGCCCTAAAGGACGGAGTTAATAAAATCTGTACAGGTCGCTTTGAGGATAATCATTTTATACTATTTGAGGATAGATAACTCCACTCCTTAAAATCAAGAAGTTAAGGAGTGGAATATATAAATATCATTTATCAATAACCCGGATTTTGTCCGTATTCTTTTGCATTTTGCAAAATATCTAACTCTGCCTGAGGAACAGGACGTAAATAATGTTTAGTTGGATCAAACGATGTGATATCAGGGTTTTGCTTGCCCGGACCTAAGCGATTTTCCAATTGTTTGGTACGTTTAAGATCCAGCCAACGAAGATGCTCGCCGCAAAGTTCACGCGCTCTTTCATCCAGAATAAAATTCAGATCAATCTGGCTGTTAGTTACCTGCATTTCAGCCGTATGATCGACCGGAGTTTTAATAGCAGCTCTGGTTCTCAAGACGTTGATATAATCTGCCGGAGTTTGGCCAGCAGTTGTAACGTTGAGTTTATAACTTGCCTCAGCGGCAATCAGATACATCTCTGCAAGACGCATAATGATAACATCGGCAGTACCGGCATCTGAATTAACCAATCGGTTAGGATCGCGGAATTTACGCAATGATGGATAATAAATATTACTTGCCGCATCGGTTGTAATGGTACCATCCGGTTTGTACAGATCATTAATATCTTTCACACCATAACGACAAGTCTTTTTATCTGCAATTGATTTCTTGGTGTAGAATGTGGCTGTGTCTCCCGGTTGTATTGTAACCGATCCTGCCGCAAAAGATTTGTTAAAGGTAGCAATATCTGCCGTGCTGGTCCACTTATACGCACTTGCTGTCAAAGGAAGTATTTGCGCTTCCCGGAAAGAGCTATAGTAACGAGAATCAATATTCTCGTTGAAAACGTTCAGCAAATACTTCGTTGGCATCATGTAACGACTGTTGTCTCGCCCATACTCCAACACTTCACTTGAAGGCATACCGCACAAATTGGTATATTTGGCATTGTACCACTTAAACAAACGGTTAGGATTACTTGATTGTCCGTTTAATGCTGAGTTTGTAGAGTGAGTTACAGTCCAGAGGGCTTCTTTGTTGTTCTTGTTGTTTGCCGGCAAAAATACTTCTTCAAAAGTAGGATATAAACTACATCCATATGTGGCCTGATTATTAATTAGCGTCTTTGCAGCATCAAGGGCTTTTTGATAATAAGTAGCAGCTTCCGTCTTATTATTCTCGAAATATTCAAGATAAGAAGCTCTTGTCAAAGCAGTACGCGCAAGAAGCCCGTAAGCCGCTTTTTTGTCCGCACGTCCATAATCGGTTTGCTTATTAGGCAATAGCTGAACCGCTTTTTCCAGGTCACCAATAATCAGATTGTAGAATTCTTTCAACGAACTGCGTGTTGCCGTAAGCGGCACTCCTGTTGTTTCTGTAGTACGCAAAGTTACTCCTCCGTATGTTTCTGCAATCAAATAGTATGCATAAGCACGTACAAACCGGAGTTCTCCTTCTTTTCCCTGCTTAATGGTTTCATTAGCATACTTCACCCCGCCAATTCTGTTGATACCGGCATTGGCATAATTTACAATTTCATATAATCGCTGCCAGGTATTCTTAACCTGACCGACGGTAGCATCCAGCTTCATGGTATAGGTAAGCAACTGATCGGCATAAGTACCTCTCCCGGAAAGATACCACAAATCGGATCCACCTTCCGTTAGAAACATGATGTCCTCACGACCATAAAACTGCGTACTAAAATTATAATACGAAGCATTCACCAGGGTATTCATTCCCGCTTCGGTATTGTACACGTTATCGGCGGTGGAGCCCGACGGGTTGTATTCGTCAAGGCTGCATGAATTAAAAGCTAAAGCGCTTAAGGCGACAAAAAGCAGTTTTGATTTTATTTTTGTTTTCATGTGTCTTTATTTTAATTGTTAACGCTAGGGGTATATGAAACCCATTCTCTAAAAGAATCTCGCTTCATGACCATCCTTTTTTATAGTTTAGAAACCAAGATTCACACCGAAAACTAATTGCTTAGTCAAAGGCATCGTTTCATCACCACCTCTTTCAGGATCGTAATATTTAATCATATGGCTTTTCACAACAGTCAACAAATTGGATGCTGTGGCATACAATCTGAGTTTTGAAATACCAACTTTCTTGGTTATCGCTGCTGGTATTGTATATCCCAGACTTACAGTCTTCAGTTTTACGTAAGAACCGTCCACATAGTTTAGAGACATGTAGCCAAAGTAATCATACAAGTGCCCGTCTTTCTTTGGACGTGGAAAATCGTTTGAAGGATTTTCCGGAGTCCAGTAGCTGAAATATGAAGGGAAGTTGGCTACACCCGACGGATCATAACGCCCAATAAACTGAGCATTAATCATTTGCCCCCAACGAGCAACAAGATACATGTTCAAATCAAAACCTTTATAAGAGATCGTATTGTTCAAACCGGCAGTCCATTTGGGAGATGCACTTCCCAGATACTGGCGGTCGGCTGTTGTGATATTACCATCCTGAGTATAATCTACCACGTGCAAATCTCCCGGCTTAAATGCATTTGCCGTACCATTAAGCTTGTATTGAGCCATTTCTGCCTCCTGACCTAACTGCCAAACACCTGCCAGCTTGTATGAATAGAACGAATTAATAGGACGACCAATCAACAAAGAAGCCATTTCCGGATTCTGACCCTGAATAATATCAGCATTTGATGTCAGAGCAACAATTTTTTCCCTATTCGCAGCAAAGGTCACTGTTGAGTTCCATTTGAATTTTTTAGTTTGAATATTGACCGTATTCAAAGCAATTTCAATACCGCGATTGTTGGTTTTTCCAATATTAGTATAAGTAGAAAATTGTGCAGAACTTGTACCCCCTGCGCCCGTTGATGGCGGTAAACTTCTGGCCAACAGAATATCTTTGGTATCAATATTATACAGATCCACATTCAGATCAACACGCCCATTGAACACACTAAAATCAACTCCAAGATTTGTGGTGGTTGATTTTTCCCATCCAAGTCCGGCATTTCCTACGAGATTAGTGTACTGATAAGTAGTTGCCGGATTATCATTAAAGCCCATTTTAGTATTTGCGAGAACAGCACCCCCTTGAGTTGCATATGCCGGAGCGCCAGCATTACCCGTTGTGCCATAACTTAACCGGAGCTTCAGATTGCTTAACCAGTTAGATGCGCCTTTCATAAACGGTTCGTCACTGATACGCCATGCTGCCGATGCCGATGGAAAGAAATCCCATTTATGACCCGGAGCTAAGGTTGAAGAACCATCCCAACGACCGGTTGCCGTAAAGAAGTATTTACCCAGATAGTTATAGGAAAGGCGACCTGCAAAACCGAGCGTCTGACTTTGAATATAACTTGACGAAAGCAGGCGACTGGTAGCATCTGTAGCATTCAGCGAGTAATAAAGATATGAATCAACCAGTTGATTAACTCCAGCTCCATAATAACTTTCATCCATTCTCTTTGTCCAACTTGAAATTGCAGTAGCCTCCAAATTGTGTTCGCCAAATTTCTTATTATATGTCAAGATATTATCCCAGGAAAAATAACGATTCAACAGATTTGTCGCACCAGCCATATTGGTATAACTTCCACCATATTGGTCTGTTGAATATTGTCCGTTAAAAGTACCATTGCGGCTGGCACCTATTGTCGCTGACACGTTCGAGCGAAATTTCAATTCTTTTGTCGGTTGAATAATCACATATCCGGTTGAGAATGTCTTCAGGGAGATTGTATTGTTTACAGCTTTGTTTTCAGATGCGTAATTTGCCAGAGGACTCAATTTTGACATATCGCCCGAAACAGGGAAAAGATTAATGCTGCCATCTTCATTGTAAGGAGCCCCCAATGGCACGTATGTCATTGCCTGAGTCAGCATACTACTGGAAACTTTGTCCTGATCGTAGTATGTCAGCTGCGTATTCATACCCACCTGTAACCATTTGTTCACTTCATAGTCAACATTGCCACGGAAAGAGTATTTCGAAAGATTATCATTTTTAAACACGCCTTGTTCGTTATAGTATCCAAGAGAAAAATAGGTTTTCACCTTACCCTTGTTCGACGACAGAGTTATGTTGTGGCTTTGTTCTTTTCCCTGAACAGTCAACAAATCGCGCCAATCAACCCACTGATTATTTTGTATTGCCTTCCACTCTTCGGCTGAGAAAATTTTATAGTCATCTGCCGTAGATGCCCATTGACCAACAGTACGGTAAGCTTCACGACGCACATTCATGTATGCTTCCCCGGTATTTGATTTCGGATAGCTTACCCAGCCATTCACACCATAGTAGCTATCGAGAGTGACATTCACTTTTTCATCCGACTTACCTCTTTTTGTTGTAATAATAACAACTCCATTGGCACCCAAAGACCCGTAAATAGCAGTTGACGACGCATCTTTGAGCACATCAATGCTTTCAATATCATTCGGATTCAGGTCTTCATACGATCCCCCCTGAACACCATCAATAATAAATAGAGGTGCAGTATTTCTGGTTTTGTTTCCATAAATATCAGTGTAGCCCAACGTCTTTGTACCACGAATAAGAATATTCACGCCTGAACCAGCGCTACCGCTTGACCGTGTAATATCCATACCGGGAATTCTACCCTGGATGGCTTCCATAGCATTGCCAGTTGGTGTTTGAACGATGTCGGCCTGCTTAACCGAAGAAACGGCTCCTGTAAGATCACGTTTCTTTACCGTACCATAACCAATCACCACGACTTCATCAAGTTTCTTGGTATCTTCCGATAAAGTCACGTTCATGTGCGCCTGTCCGGCTGAAATTGTTTGGGAAACATATCCCATATAGGAAAAAACAAGAGAGGAATTAGCAGGAGCCGAGAGAGAGAATTTACCTTGCACATCGGTAATGGTACCTACTTTTGCATCACCTTTAAGTTGAACGGAAACACCTATCAACGGTTCTCCGTTTTGATCTTTTACAGTTCCGCTTACTGTTCGCGTTTGCGCCCATAAGCTTATTGAGAAAAGAGTCGTCATACAGAATATGAGACTCAATCTGACAACAGACGTAGCTGCTGATCGTGTTGTTTTGTGTAATTTCATGTGTTCATTTTTTTTATAAAGTCACTGGAATTTGCGTAACGGAGAAAACGCTCAAAAGAAAATCCGTCTCCGAAAATCATGCTCAGGTAACCGGCGCCCCGGTTTGAGTTGATTGTTTTACCCTGATTAGTTGATAACGTAATTTCTCATGTACTCATAGGCAGTAATATTTTGATTTTGGTTATATTTCATTTCAGCTACATTCACTTGATCGATGACTTCTCTTGCGAACATCTTTATAACATCTGCGTATGATATTTGTCATAAAAGATGAACAGAAAATAAATTTATTAAATCACAAAAGCGTAATCTGGTTACACATTGCATTCAAAACAACGCTTTTTATGTGCAAATGCTTTATCAAATTTTGCTTTGTACGTTTCATTTATTTTCGGCAGATAGCATTAAAACCCAATATCATTTTCGTTTATTTTCGTTTAGCAAAAATAACAGATACAAAACACAAATACACGCACAATATCAAAATGCAAATACAAAAATCAAAATATTAATGTTTTCCTCTTTTTCACACTTCAAAACAAATACCATATAGTTAAATTACAACAATTTACATCTATAAAAAAAATACCCCGACCACATTTTGTGCGGCCGGGGATTCATCAATCTACCTAAAACTATAACAAATAACTATCTTTCCTTTATTTTGTTTTCAGGGCATAGGCTTTACCTGCTTCTGTTTTTAAATCATACAGGTAAGTCGGAGCCAGGGTGACCGGATTTGTTTTTGCGTCTGGAGAGATAATAGGTTTGGGTATCTCAGGCACAGTAAACAAAGGATTTGAATTTGACCCTTTTGCAAGATTCAAACCTGCTCCTTTCAATGGTGCTTTCAGCCGCAACCGGCAATTTCCACCTAATGAAGAATGAATAGTAAGAGTCTCCACTCCCCCTGCTTTCCAACTCATATCAATTTCAAAACCACCTCTGACTTTCAGACCCTTTACAGAACCATCCTTCCATACCGATGGCAAAGCGGGCAACAAGTAGATAAATCCGTCGTGACTCTGCACCAGCATCTCGGCAATTCCGGCAGTGCAGCCGAAATTCCCATCTATCTGAAATGGCGGGTGAGCATCAAAGAGATTGGGATAGGTTCCTCCTTTTTTCTTTTCGTTCGACACCAGGTCCAGCTGATTGGTCAGCAATTTGTACGCATGGTCGCCGTCGAGGAAGCGAGCCCACATACAGATGCGCCAGGCCATCGCCCAACCGGTGGAAATATCACCCCTATGGATCAACGAAGTACGTGCCGCATCGAAAAGTTCGGGAGTACGGTATGGCGAAATTTC
>JAUZOF010000230.1 GCA_030706585.1 Bacteroidota bacterium | reverse complement strand
ATGACCTGATGATTATCAATAAATCGGGAGTAACGATTCGTCTGAAGATGGCAGATGTCCGTATCATGGGACGTGCTACACAAGGAGTTCGCCTGATTAACCTGGGTAAACGTAACGATCAGATCGCTTCAGTTTGTAAGGTAATGACAGATCCGGATGAAGAGACTATTGAACCTGTTAACGGAGTGCTTTTCCCTGAACTTGGAGCAGAAAATACAGATGTGAATACTGAAGGTAACGAGCCAACAACTGATTCAAACGAGAATAACGAATAATCAACCTAAAAGTAGAATTAAATGAAAAAGTACATGTTGATGGCGTGCCTCATTGCTGGTACGTCAGTGGGATTCGCACAGAAAAAAGCGGTTTCCGAAGCTATGAGTCTGGCAGTGCAGGAAAAACCTGATTTTGTTACTGCTGAATCAAAAATCAAAGAAGCTCTTCAAAACGATGAGACTAAAAATGATGTGAAAACCTGGTACACTGCCGGTAGTATCTCTATCAAACATTATGAAGCTGAGCGTAACAAAAAAATTCTGAAGCAAAAAGTGGATGAAAAGGTGATGTATACTGCTTTGTATGATGGTTACACTTATTGGACAAAATGTCTGGAACTGGATAAGCTTCCGGATGCAAAAGGTAAAGTAAAACCTAAGTACGACAAAGAAATCGTTGCTAAAATCAAAGAGTGTGTCAATGACTTTATAAATGGTGGTGCATATTACTATGATCAAAAAGACTATCAGGCAGCATACAAGTATTTCTCTACCTATGCAAAAGTGCCTGAAAACGAGAATCTGAAAGATCTGAATCTGACTGCTGATCAAAACTACAAACAGATTCCATATTATGCCAGCTTAGCTGCAATGAACTCAGGCGATAATCAATTGGCAATTGACGCTTTGAATTTTGCCAAAAAAGTCGATTATCAACGTTACAACATTTATTACTTCATTACTGATGTGTACAAAAAAAGCGGACAGAAGGATAAATATGTTCAGGCGTTGAAAGAAGGTTATGAAGCTTACTCTGACAGTATGTTCTTCCTGGGTAACCTCGTAAATGAATACATCAATAACAAAGACTACGAAAATGCGATTACCTTCCTGAAAGAAGGGTTGAAACGTAAACAGGATTTGAATCTTTACATCGCATTGGGTGAAGTATTGCAGGCTGCTAACAAACCAGAACAGGAAGTGAAAGAAACTTTCGAAGCAGCATTGAAAGTAGATCCTAACTACGCGCAAGCTCACTACTACCTGGGTCGTCTGAAATTCAACAAAGCTGTTGAGATGAATGAAGCGGCAAGTAAAATCCCTATGAAAGAGGTGAAAAAGTACAATGCGGCTAAAGAACAGGTGAAAGCCACTTTCCGTGAAGCGTTGCCTTACTTTAAAAAAGCGTTAGAATTGAAGCCCAACAATCTGGAGTATATGACTCCGATCCGCAATATCTACTATCAGCTCAATATGACCAAAGAGTATGATGCTATAGATAAACAAATCAAAGCTTTACAATAAGACTCAAATAAAAAAAGGATGCTTCGGCATCCTTCTTTTATTTCCTTTTTTTCTTATCTCTCAGATGTTCTGCGATCTCCCAGAATTTCATCGCCGTTTCCTGATCTCCCAATTGGGAAAATGAATCTCCCAGATATTCCACAGCAGACGCGTGTTCCGGTTTTATGCCGACCGCTTTCTCAAAATCACTCATTGCTCCCTGATAATTCTTCATTGCAAATCGGTTTTTTCCCCTGTTATATAAAGCTTTAAAATATACCGGACTTAACCGGACTGCTTCGTTGAAGCAGGCTTCCGCATCGAAATACTCTTTTTCATCATAAAGCGTTACACCTTTTCTGATCCATGCGTCAATATTGGTTGGATTTAACTTGAGCGCTTTCTCAAAATTTGCCAGTGCCGCTTTGCTATCTTTTGCCTTAAGGATACATTCGTTTCCCATCAGTAGATATTCGTGCGAAAGATCATTCAGAAAAACCCGCTGATCATTCAAGCGTTCCTGAAGTTCTTTGTTTTTTTTCCGGAGAGTATTGATGATATTGAGTTTTTTCTGGATCAATCTTCTTGGAACCGGCTTCTCAATGTCATAACGGGAATGAATGGCCTGAAAGAATGAGTCCAGACATTTGATAAAATCGCCCTGGTCAAATTCTTTGGCACATTGTGCATATAAAATATCCGCCTGAGCCTGCTTCAGAGAACGATCAATCAGTTGCCGGTCGTTAAACTGTCTGGAGAACTGGACGATCTCTGGGCGGATAAAAATATCGCTGCGGTTGATCTGCTTTTTCAGCACCATTCCTTCCATAGACGTACATCGGCTAAGTGCCACATAAGCCTGTCCTCCTGCGAAAACGCCCCCGCTGAAGTCTACCAATAAATGATTGAATGTCAGTCCCTGGCTTTTGTGTACAGTTATCGCCCAGGCTAGTCGGATGGGGTATTGAATAAATACGCCAAGCTCTTCTTCCTCGATTCTATTGTCTTTTTCATTGTATTTGTAACGGATATTCCGCCAGGAATCTCTGGAGACCTCGCACTCCTGTCCATTTTCCAGTAAGACATAGATTTTCCCATCGTCAGAGATGTGTGTAATCTTGCCGATTGTACCATTTGCCCAACGTCGTTCCTGAGGGGCTCCAAAATCATTTTTAATGAAAATGACCTGAGCCTGCTCCTTGAGTATCAGTTCCATTTGGGTAGGAAGACTGCTTTCAGGAAAGTCGCCCCTGATTTCTCCTACAAAACGAAACTCTTCCCCGGAGAGTTCCGAAAGTTTTTGATCGTTGATAAAATCGACATTGTCCCTGCGGGTAGCCAGGGTGACAAAAAAGTCGTCATTGGGCGGAGTGAACGAAGGTTGGTATCGTTTGTTTAAGTGCTGTAAATCGACAGTATGAGCGGTATTGGTGCGGATATGGTCAAGTATGGAAACAAATTCCGCATCCTTTTGCCGGTAAACTTTCTTCAGCTCAATGGGAACCAATGCCATTTCATTAAACACCCGGGCTGAGAAAAAGAACGGGTTAGGGTAGAAGCGTGACAGAATTTCCCTTTCATCGCTTTTTACGACCGGTTCCAACTGAAATACATCACCGACGAATAGCATCTGTTTCCCACCAAACGGTTCCCGCATATTGCCGGAATAAACACGAAGTACACGATCGATAAAGTCGATAATATCCGCTCTCACCATCGAAATCTCATCAATGATGACCAGCTCAACGTTTTGGATCAGCTTTTTGTGCTCGCGTTTGTATTTCAGGAAATGGAAGATGCGGGAGTGTTGCAGGCTGAGGTCGGGATCGTCAGGCAACATGGGGCGGAACGGTAATTTAAAGAAAGAATGGATAGTGCTACCACCTGCATTAATGGCTGCCACACCGGTAGGTGCCAGTACGACAAACTTTTTTCGGGTAATCTGACAGATATATTTGAGAAATGTAGATTTACCCGTTCCGGCTTTTCCGGTGAGAAAAACGGACTGACGGGTGTGTTGAATCAGATTCAGCGCATCCTGAAACTCGGGGTTATCTGTATCAATTACCGTGGACATGTTGTTGCTTGAAATTAGTCCTGCAAATGTACGGAATTGTTTTGGCTTTGAAATGGCAATTAATTCAGAGGTTACTTCAATCAAAAGTCTCTGACACATAGATTTCTGGATAAACGTATAAAACTAACTTGAGCTGCAAATTGTTATACAGTTGTACTAATTAATCTGAAACCATCTTCCCGTAAACTGTTGAATGATCCCTGGTTACTTATATAATTACTAACTATATTAAATCTAGACGTTATGAAAAAACAATGGTTTTTGTTCTCTGCATTGTCTCTGCTCCTGGCTTTGACTGTCTCTTGCAAAAAAGTACGTCAGAGCGATGAGGTAATCATTGCCGTGGTTCCGAAAGTTGATAATGCGATCTTCGATCAGGTGAAGGAGAGCAGTAAAAAAGCAGGTAAAGAATTGGGTGTTACAGTGACATGGGAAGCTCCTACTTCCAGTAGTGCGGATAAGCAAAAGGAAATTATTGAAAACCTGATTAAATATCAGGTGAATGGTATTCTGATTAGTTGTAATGATGTTGATGCATTGAAAGAACCTATCCAAAAAGCAATGGCTGCAGGTATTAAAGTCGGTACTTTTGACTCTGATTGCCCGGGTAGCGGTCGTACTTTTTATATTGGTTCCGATAACAAAACCGCAGGAAAGGTTTGTGCTGAAACTATGAATAAGTTATACCAAAAGGCCGGAAAGACTCCTGATAATGTCATTGTTATTGGAGGTGGTCCGACAGCAGATAACCTGGTTCAACGTTTGAATGGATTCAAAGAAGCATTTGGTATGAAAAATCTATCGAATGTCCTCTATTCATTTGAGATGCCGGATGTAGGCAAAGAAATCCTAAGCCTCGAGTTGGAAAAAAATAAGAAGATTAATGGAATCCAGATGGTTTGGGGGGCAATGACATTGGATGGTGTAGAAAAAATTCCGGCATTATCTAAGTTTGTTGATGATGGTGGAGTTGTTGTATTCTTTGATGTTTCCAAACCGCTTCTGAACTACATTTCTAAACATCCGAACTGTGCAACGATGAAGCAGGATTTTCAGACTATGGGTTATGAAGGAGTGAAAAACCTTTACAAAGCGATTAAAGGAGAGCAGTTTAATCCGGAATATCTCATTAATGTAAAAGTTATAGATCAGTCCAATGCAGCTGCAGAGGAGAAGAAGTTGTAATATTTCCTATATCAAAAAACGAGGCTGTCAGTATCATTCTGTCAGCCTCGTTTTTTGATGTATTCGTCAGAGTCGGATACTTTTTACTAGATCCAGTCTGCTGATATATCTTTTATTAATACAGCAGATATACCATTGACCCGGACCCAGAATCCACCAACATCCATTTTCTCTGTCTGTGTAGTTAATTTCAGTTCTGGTATTGAATTTTATCAAAACATCCATGTACAACTTGCCATGCTGAATCCCAGTCTGTCTTTCTTGAAAGGAGTCACGATAACTTATTCAAACTTTAATATAGGATAAGTTACTATGTCTCCTGTTTTTATCAGGTCTAAATAAACATCGCAGCTTCCAGTGCTACTTTTCGGTTGTACTCCAATGCTAGAGATTTGTAATTAACCAAATCAATAATAGTGCCGATCAGGCAGAGTCCTGCAGTGAAAAAATAGAGAATGCCCATACCCATTTGATTGGTGAGGAAGCGTTGGATACCAGAAAAGCCGGCAAATCCCAGCAGTGTGGTCACAAGGATGATCATCGGATCACGTCGGCGACTGCGGTAAATAATTGCAAAGTTGCGGACTTGTTCGTCTGTTTTGTCTTTCAACAATGCGTCAATGGTCATAGCCTCATCCAGTTCAAGTTCGGGCATTTGTGATAAGATTCGATTCATAATATTGATTTTAAAGTTGTGTTTTATTTGTCATTGGATGAAGACTTCCGAACAAAAAGCAATTTGTAGCTGCGGTGTATTAATATTACAACAGCCGGAAGTGCTAACGGGTGTGCGTGAAAGGATTCAATAAACCTTCCTCTGAACAACAAAGCAATGCCATGTCCTAATCCACAGCCCGGACATAAATCAATTCCCAAGTGCTTAAACAGGCAGAGCGAGAAGTGTCCGCATTGATCTGGATCGGTCATGGTAAGCAGAGCAATGGCAATTAACCAGAACCATCCTTCCATTTTCCACTAATGATATATTTTCTCGCATTTTTCCACATATATAGGTTATTCAATTGTTACCAAATATAGGGTATGAGTTTGTATCTGGTTTTATCGCAATATTCTATATATCCCTTCAGCTCTCTTCTTAATGTGCTGTCCTCCAGTGAGGTTCTGATGATTAATAATGCAATTGAAGCACATACCGTTATAATGCTCCAGATCGAGCCAAAGAGTAATGGAAATCCTACAGATTGAATTATAGAACCCAGATAAGCAGGGTGTCTGACAACTTTGTATAATCCGTTCTCACAAACCTGATGTTCTCTATTTGTCTGAATTCTGACCGTACTGGAGAAGAATTTATTCTGTTTCTGAGCAATGAGAAACAAAAGCTGACCTGTGACAGTTAATAAAATCCCTAACAGATAAAGACTCCAGTGAAAATCAGGAGACCAGTGATATCGGCCTGAGTCAAGTCCTGCTACAACATACATTGAAAGGGTCGTGAGTAAAGACAATCCCAAAATGACTTTATCCCATTTCTTTGTTCCAACTCCAGGCTTGGTGCGTTCGTTAAGCAGCTCTGGGGTTATTCGCAAAGCTGTGTAATTTAAAACAAACATGATCAGGCCAATCGAAACATAAACCAACCCCTGCCAGTAATTTATCCTTCCGGCACTGACAAAAAGGAATGCAAAAAATAGACATGTGCCGATAAGGTGTTTGATCAGATAATTAGCCTTCATGATTATAAAGTGATAGGGTTTTGTTTTCCACTCAGAGCTCAATTAGAAAGTCAATACAGTTTTGTTTTTACGTGTCAAATTGTAAAGTTCCTGCATTGAAGCGAATTTGCAGACTTTAGGCTCGTTATTGTTCCGTTTTTGAAGACAGGTTCCGCAACCAAGAATTTTACCTCCATTGTCTAAAAAACGATCCACCTGTTCTTTGATCTCCTTGCTTTGTTCTGTCAGTTTTTCGACTTCAACACCTTTGCCAAATAAGAATATGGAAACGGTATCACCTTCGTTTTTCGCGAAATTGGCAAACCGCATGGCGTTCCATACCGTTTCTGTATCATTAGAATAAATAACGATTCCAATAGAGGTGGCATGTGAGTTAGTCTGGAATAGGCTTACTGTTGCAATTCTTGGAAAATAGCGAAATGCAGCTTACCGCGATGGCTAATGCAAAGAACAGAGATTTCATATCGTTAGAATTAAAGGTTACGTCATCGATTGTAGTTTTGTCTATCAAGTATATTTT
>JAUZOF010000023.1 GCA_030706585.1 Bacteroidota bacterium | reverse complement strand
GAGGTTATTATTCAAATAATTACCTGAATGTAAAAAACAGCAACCTTAGCGAATTTGGGGTAAGTGCCGGTCTTGGATTACCGCTAAAGAAAATACCGACACAATCATCTTTCCTAAACATATCTGTTGAGTACAGCAGAATGAAACCGGAATATTCGTCTTTCTTGTATGAAAACTATCTCAAATTCACCGTCAGCCTGACTTTGGATGAGTTCTGGTTCTTTAAACGCAAACTGGAGTAATCAATAATGCACTTTCATCATAGTTTCCGTAACAACCTAAAACATCGTTTTTTCTTCAATCTGGTTATTTTCGGCACCATTTTGATAATCGCATCCTGCTCAAAACAGGAGAGTGAAACCATACGGTCATTTAAAGACGTAAGCAAGGTACCAACCTTGCTTACCAAAAATGTATCCTCACTCATCTCTGATTCAGGAATCACCCGCTACCGACTGGTTGCTGATGAATGGGCTATATTCGAACGGAGTGCAGAGGCTTACTGGAGCTTCCCGAAAGGCATCTACGTAGAAAAGTTTGACTCGGCCTTGCATGTGGAAGCAAGCATAAAAGCCGATTCTGCATTTTTCTATGTGCCCCGGAAATTGTGGCGATTAAAGAAAAACGTCAAAATCCTCAATCTGGTTGGTGAAACCTTTGAAACTGACGAACTTTTCTGGGACCAGTACCAACAGAAAATATACTCAAACAAGCAGATTAAAATCAACCAGATCAGCAAAATTATAACAGGTATCGGCTTCGAATCAAACGAGCAGATGACCAGTTACAAAATCCATAAAATACAGGGGATATTTTATATCAACGATTCAAAATAGCTCCCTGGCACCACACGTATGCTTTTTCCCGGTTTAGTCATATTTCTGACCTTTTCCGTATTTTTTGCCGGCATCGAAATTTCATTTCTGTCGGCCAATAAACTACGGCTGGAGCTCTGTATGAAAGAAAACGGGATATCCGGCAGCATACTGAAGCACTACTTCAAACATCCAGCCAACTTCATCACAACTCTCCAGGTCGGATATTTCATCTCAATCGTCGGCTTCATCCTCTTTTTCAGCAAGATTGCGCTTCCATTCCTGCAATCTTTCTGTCTCAGCAATTTCACGTTGACACTCATTTTAATATTAATCAATGCGTTTGCGGTTCTCATTATCGGTGAATTTATTCCCCGCACGCTCTTCCGGTTAAATTCCAACGGCTGGATACGTACACTTTCCTATCCGCTGGCCCTACTCTATTTAATACTTACCCCATGCTGCAAAGCAGCCTCATTTATTAGCATTAAACTGCTTGCCTTATGTGGCGTAAAACGAACCGGCAGCGACAGACAAGAGTCTTTTGGAAAAGTCGACCTGGATAATATGATCCGGAAAAGCATTGACGAAGCCTCTAATACTGCAGAAATTGAACCGGAAGTAAAAATATTCCGGAACGCACTTGACTTCTCCAAAATCAGACTCAGGGATTGCATCGTCCCCCGCTCTGAAATCGTGGCCGTGGAATGGAACGAAAAGCTGGAGCATCTGCTGGATATTTTTATCGAAACCGGCTTATCCAAGATAATCGTCTTCCGCGAAAACCTTGACAATATTCTGGGATATATCCATACCTCGGAGATGTTTGAGAAGCCGGTCGATTGGCATTCTTGCATCACTCAGATCCCAATGGTCCCCGAGACAATGACAGCCAACAAGCTCATGAAGCAATTGATGGCAGAAAAGAAAAGCATTGCGGCTGTCCTTGATGAATTCGGCACCGTGGCCGGTATTGTTACGATGGAAGACCTGGTAGAAGAGATTTTCGGGGAAATTGAAGATGAACATGACACGCAAACCTACATCTCGAAACAGGTAGGCAACAACGAATATATTTTCTCCGGAAAAATAGAAATCGATAAAATCAACGCCCAATACCACCTGAATCTTGAAGAAAACGAAGCCTACACGACACTGGCAGGCTTAATACTGTTTCACCACCACAAATTCCCTAAACCAAACGAAACCATTGATATAAGGACACATAGCTTTAAAATCATCAAAGTATCGGCCACCAGAATCGACCTGATACGGCTTAAAGTGACATAAAGGGTTCGTTTTTTTTCACAGCTCCATTTGTATTCATAGCATTTTTTGTATCTTCGTGCCCTAACTTAAAATTAATACCCTAATTAAATCCAGAAAATTAAATAAATGGCTACATTAGAACGAATCCGAAGCAGAGCCGGCCTCATTGTTGGTGTCATCGGCTTGGCTTTATTTGCTTTCATCATCGGGGACTTCCTGAACTCCGGACAGACCTTTTTCCGCCAATCGAAAGATAAAGTGGTAGTAGTAAACGGAAAATCATTTTCTTCAAACGAATTCCAAAGCCGTATAGAAGAACTGACTACAGTTTACAAAATGGAAACCGGACAATCTACTCTTCCTGAAGAGTATGTTTCAAACATCCGTGAATCGGTGTATGAAAGCTTAGTACGCGAAACCCTGATTAACGAACATGCAACGGCTGTAGGCCTGAGCGTTTCATCTGAAGAGATGTTTGACATGATTCAGGGCGAGCACATTTCCCCTATGATTCAGCGCCTGCGCATTTTTGCAAATCCTCAGACCGGTATGTTCGACAAAGCAGCACTGCTGAATTTCCTCAAAGTTATCAACGATGACAACAAGGATAAATACAAAGGCGAACAGGCTGAACAAATCCAGGAACTGAAAAAATACTGGGCTTACTGGCAAAAAACCATCAAGCAACAACGTCTGGAAGAGAAATACAGCATGTTGCTGGCTAAATCGGTTGCTCCTAATACACTTGAAGCTAAAAACGCATTCGAAGGAGGTAAAAAAAGCGTAGATTTCCTTTACGCAATGAAGCCATACTTCTCTATTCCTGATTCATCAATCCAGGTAACTGAAAGCGAACTGAAAGCTCTTTACGACAAACGCAAAGAAAGCTTCAAACAGGATGAAACCCGTGCAGTTAAATACATCGCGGTTAAAGTTGCTCCAAGCAAGGAAGACTTTAAAGAAGTTGAAACAAAAATCAATGCGGTTAAACAGGAATTTTCTACTACTTCATCTGTATCAGACGTTGTAAACGAAAACTCGGATGTTCAATATGTTGACGCATTCATGCCTGTAAGAACCCTTCCTGAAAACGTTAAAGCATTCGTTAACGGAGGTTCAGACGGACAGGTGATGGGTCCATACCTGAATGGAAACTCTTATCTGATGCACCGCATTGTTGCTAAATCAGTTTCTCCGGACTCTGTTAAAGCCCGTCACATCTTACTTCAAATCACCGATGAAGCTAAAACCAACCAATTGGCTGACAGTATCATGAATGTATTGAAAAACGGTGGTGACTTCAATGCCCTTTCAGCTAAGTTCTCAATCGCACAAAACGCTCGTCAGGGCGGTGACTTCGGTTGGTTCAACGAAGAGATTGCAGTCAAGAGCATGGGTGCGGAATTCAAGGATGCATGCTTCAGTACTCCGGTTAATGGCTATACCAAAGTTAAAACAATGTACGGTATCGACGTAATTCAAGTTACTGAAAAAACGGCTGCTATCCAAAAGGTAAAACTGGCTTCTATCATTAATGAAGTTATCCCAAGCAAAAAGACAACCGGTTCTCTTTACGGTAAACTCAGCCAGTATATCATCAACAACAACTCAAGCTCGGCCTTTGCGGAAAACGCATCAAAAAGCGGTTACGTAATTCTTGACAACAAAGTTGTAGGACAAAACGATTACAACCTCGGAGAAGTACGTAATGCCCGTCAGATTGTACACTGGATATTCCAGGCATCTAAAGGTGATGTTTCAAATATCTTCGAAGTTGGAAGTTACCTGGTAGCAGCGTCTATCGATGGTATCGTGAAAAAAGGATTCTCTCCGCTTGAAGTGGTTAAAGACCGTCTGAAAGCAGAAATCCTGGCTGACAAGAAAGGGGATAAAATCATTGCAGACCTGAAAGCGAAAAATATCAATTCACTTGCCGGTTATGCTCAGGCATTTGGAAGTCGTCTTGACACAGCGAAATTTGTAAGCTTCAACACTGCCCGCATCACCGGTATCGGCGATGAACCTGCCCTGTGTGGTATCGCACCATACACTGCTAAAGGAAAACTAACAGGCCCAATCAAAGGTAAGAGTGGTGTATACGTTATCACTGTTACCAACGAAACTGTAGGCAACCAGAAGTTTGACGCCAAAGCAGAGATAAAAAATCTTCAGGGCAACTACATGTATCGCCTGATGTATCAGATGATGGAAACCCTGAAAAAAGGAGCTGACATCGAAGACAACAGAATCAGATTCTATTAATCAGCGAAATATAGTATTGAAACGAGGACATTTCTTTTTGAGATGTCCTCGTTTTTATTTTATCCAACGCCCAAATTGCCCGGCAATCGTTATATGGTAAAATCTTTGTACCTTTGCCCTTAATTATCAGAATTTAATGTCGTTATGACTCAAGATACTTTATTAGGCAAAACACTCAACGAACTGACTGATATTGTAAAATCCATTGGCCTTCCGGGATTTACAGCAAAACAAATATGCGACTGGCTCTACCAAAAACGGGTTACATCAATTGATGAAATGACAAACCTGTCCTTAAAGTCAAGAAATCAGCTCAAAGAGAAATACATTGTAGGACGCTCCGCCCCTGTCTCTGCTCAAAAGTCACAGGATGGAACCATCAAATACCTGTTTGGTGCAAATGAAAACCAATTCATCGAATCGGTTTATATTCCGGATAAAGAAAGAGCAACGCTCTGTGTA
Organism: Bacteroidota bacterium; assembly: GCA_030706585.1. Lineage (GTDB taxonomy): Bacteria > Bacteroidota > Bacteroidia > Bacteroidales > UBA7332 > CAXXIC01. The sequence continues at coordinate 13,015 of JAUZOF010000023.1, read as the reverse complement.
TCTTCACAAGTCGGGTGCAAGATGAATTGTCTCTTTTGCATGACCGGCAAACAAGGCTTTAGCGGCAACCTAACCTCCGGTGAAATCATCAATCAGATAGAATCAATTCCGGAAAGTGAGTCGTTGACCAATCTCGTATTTATGGGGATGGGCGAACCGCTCGACAATACGGAAAATGTATTTAAAGCGCTGGAAATCCTGACAGCTACGTGGGGATTTGCCTGGAGCCCCAAAAGAATCACCGTATCAAGCAGTGGGTTAAAAAAAGGATTGCTCCGCTTTTTGGAAGAGAGCCAATGCCATGTGGCGATTAGCCTCCACTCCCCTTTCCCCGATGAACGGTTATCTATCATGCCGGCTGAAAAAGCGTTCCCCATCAAAGAGCTGGTTGATATGCTGAGACAATATGACTTTTCCAAGCAACGGAGACTTTCCTTTGAATATATCATGTTCAAAGATTTCAATGACAGCCCTCATCATGCAAACGCATTAGCTCAATTGTTGAAAGGGCTGGACTGCCGGATTAACCTGATTCGCTTTCATGCAATTCCAGGCATTAACCTGAACTCATCTGATGAAAAACAGATGTTCGAATTCAGGGACTTTCTAACGAAGAGTGGATTACACACAACAATCAGAGCTTCACGCGGGGAAGATATTTTTGCTGCGTGCGGAATGCTTTCGACCGAGGAATCAAAAAAGAAAGCCGACGAATAGAAGCTATTTCTTCAAAATGTTGTAATTTAGGGCGAATTTCAAAGCATTTTGCTGCGAATCAAATTACACTTAAACATTAACATACCTGATCCAATTCAATATGCAAGAAAACAAGATAAAAGTAGCGATAACCCATGGTGACATCAACGGTATCGGATATGAAGTAATCCTGAAAGCATTTTCAGACCCACGGATTACGGAAATCTGCACTCCGGTTATCTACGGTTCACCCAAAGTTATGGCCTATCACCGTAAAACGCTCGAACTTCCAAGTATAAACTATAGCATCATCAACTCAGCATCTGAAGCGGCTGAAAACCGTATCAACATTGTAAACTGCGTAGACGAAGAGCTGAAGGTAGAACTGGGAAAACCAACCGCGGCAGCCGGAGAAGCTGCCTTTCTGGCCTTGAAAAGAGCATCCGAAGAGTATGAAAAAGGGCTTTTCGATGTATTTGTAACTGCTCCTATCAACAAAGAGACAATCCAGTCCAGTGAATTTGAGTTTCCGGGACACACAGAATTCTTCCAGGAAAAATTGGGCAAAGGCCGTAAAGCGATGATGATTCTGCTCAAAGATTCACTTCGTGTTGCATTGGTTACCGGTCATATTCCGCTGTCCAACGTAGCTTCGGCCATCAACAAAACAGACCTTATCAACAAAATCAAGGCTTTCCATAATACGCTAACCATTGATTTCGGTTTGCAAAAGCCACGCATTGCCGTATTGGCCCTTAATCCTCATGCCGGTGACGGTGGTGTAATCGGCACTGAAGAGCAGGAAATCATTATCCCAGCCCTGAAACAAACCCAGGAAATGGGAATTATGAGCTTTGGTCCTTTCCCAGCAGACGGTTTCTTCGGAGCGGGTCAGTTCGCTAAGTTTGACGGAATCCTGGCCATGTATCACGACCAGGGCTTGGCTCCATTCAAAACCCTTGCGATGGATCTTGGTGTCAATTATACTGCAGGATTGCCTGTTATCAGAACATCTCCGGCACATGGCACAGCTTATGATATCGCGGGGCAAAACAAAGCATCAGAGGAATCATTCCTCCAGGCCCTTTATTTGGCCATTGATGTATTCAAATCCCGGAAAAGATATTTCGAAGCCAAAGCCAACCCTCTCCGCAAACAGTACTTCGATAAAGGCAACGATAACGAAGTATTAAACCTGAAAGGGGATGATTCTGTAGAATAAGCTTATTTCATTTAATAATCCATTAAGACACAAAGAATATGTACAAATGCAGATTCATTGTGTCTTATTCTTTTCATACCGATTATGGAACATATTGAAAATAACGATGAATTCGGTGGTCTGAGCGTAAACAAGGGAATCGAACAACCACCCACGGTCAATCCGTACTTAAAAAAACGACAAAAGAAAAAACATTATACCCCGGATGAATATGTTGAGGGCATTTTGCGGGGAGACCGTACCATCCTGAGTCAGGCTGTAACATTGGTGGAAAGCTCAAGAACCGAACACCAGGCGGTTGCCCAGGAGGTGATTGAGAAATGTCTTCCTCATGCCGGAAATGCAATCCGTGTTGGGATAACAGGTGTTCCCGGAGCCGGAAAAAGCACATCTATCGACACCTTTGGCATGCATTTAATTTCGAAAGGAAAAAAATTAGCTGTATTGGCCATAGACCCCAGTAGTGAGCGTTCCAAAGGAAGTATCCTTGGGGACAAAACCCGCATGGAGCAATTATCTGTTCAGGAAAATGCCTTTATTCGCCCCTCGCCTTCGGCAGGGTCATTAGGTGGGGTTGCCCGTAAAACCCGCGAAACGATTATTCTTTGCGAAGCGGCTGGGTTTGATACCATTATTGTCGAAACAGTCGGCGTGGGACAGTCTGAGACCGCTGTACACTCTATGGTGGATTTCTTTATGCTGTTGCAGGTTCCCGGCACCGGAGACGAACTGCAAGGCATAAAACGAGGTATCATGGAGCTTGCCGATGGCGTTGTCATTAATAAAGCTGATGGAAATAACATTGAAAAGGCTCAGTTAGCCCAGGCTCAATTTCGCAATGCCCTTCACCTCTTTCCGGCTACTCAGTCCGGATGGTCACCTAAAGTTCTTACTTACTCCGGCTATTACGGATTAGGAATCACTGAAATCTGGGATATGGTCTATGAGTATATGGATTTCACCAAGATCAATGGCTATTTTGATTTCCGAAGAAGTGAACAGGCGAAGTATTGGATGTATGAATCCATCAATGAAAACCTGAAAAACCACTTCTATAAAAACCACCATCGTGAGACGGAACTCAAACATATGGAACAACAAGTCCTCAAAGGTGAAATCAGCTCCTTCATTGCAGCAAAAAGAATGCTGGATGAGTATTTCAGGGAGAAATAAATACCGACATTCGACTGATAATAAAAGCCGAATCGAAAACAAAAATCGATTCGGCTTTTCTATTTTAACATTTCAAAAGTTACACCCAATACTGAACTAAAAAAGAGGCAACCATCACGGCTGCCTCTTTTCATATAGAAAGAAATGAAATATACTATTCTACGTTCAGAGTAACACGTTTGAATGCTGTAGCAGTCAAACCTTTGCTTTGAGAGTTCATGTAATCAGCAACGCTTACTTTGCCATCTTTGATGAAAGCCTGAGCCAACAACGTTGAATCCTGATAGAATTTGTTCAAACGGCCCTGAGCGATTTTGTCCAACATGTTTTCAGGTTTACCTTCTTCACGTGCTTTTTCGCGACCGATAGACAATTCTTTTTCAACGATTTCAGCAGGAACATCTTCTTTGCTCAATGAAACAGGGTTCATCGCAGCAACCTGCATAGCTACGTCTTTAGCAACCTGAGTATCAACACCAGCCTGGTTGAAAGCAACAATAGTAGCCAGTTTGTTACCCGGGTGGATGTATGCTACAGTAGAAGCAGCTTCAACGATTTCGTAGAAACCTAATTCCATTTTTTCGCCGGTGATACCTGAGCGGTCAGTGATGATTTCTGCAATAGTACGACCATCAACAGTAACAGCTGCCAATTCTTCGATTGTTTTAGGTTGGTTAGCCAAGGCTGCATCCAAAACCAATTTAGTCATAGCAACGAAGTCTGCGTTGATCGCAACGAAGTCAGTTTCACATTTGATAGCCACGATTGCAGCGAAGCCATCTTTAGCACCTGCCAATACGCAACCTTCAGCCGCTTCTCGGTCAGAACGTTTAGCTGCGAAAGCCTGTCCTTTTTTACGGATTACTTCGATTGCTTTTTCGATATCGCCTTCAGCTTCAGCTAAAGCGTTTTTACAATCCATCATACCTGCTCCGGTCATTTTACGAAGCTTGGTAATATCAGCCAATGATACTGCCATAATATTTTATCTAATTTAAAAGGTTATGATTCTATTTGAAATAAAAAAAGCCACTGAACACAAGTGACGAGCTACAAGCATCCTATTGGAAAGCCGGTAGCTCGTTACTCATATCTGGTAGCTAAAAGATATTACTCTTCGTCTGCTTTGAATTTATCAACCACTTTAGCATTCAATGCTTCAGTGTCTTCTTTCTGAATGATTTCTTTTTTAGCAGGCTTAGCTTTTCTTTCTCTTTTTTGAGCAGGAGCTTCAGCAGCTTCAGTGTCTACTTTTTCTGCTTTTCTTTCCTCAAGACCTTCAGCCATTGCGCGACAAACTGCATCAAGAATTACTTCGATTGATTTAGTTGCATCGTCATTAGCCGGGATTACGAAGTCGATATCTTTAGGATCAGAGTTAGTATCTACGATACCGAAAACTGGAATACCCAGACGTTTTGCTTCAGCGATTGCGATGTGCTCTTTCATTACGTCAATAACGAAGATAGCAGCCGGAAGGCGAGTCAAATCAGCGATGCTACCCAAGTTTTTCTCAAGTTTAGCACGTTGACGGGTAATTTGAAGTTTCTCTCTTTTAGAAAGGTTATCGAAAGTACCATCTTTCTCCATTTTGTCAATTACTGACATTTTCTTAACAGATTTACGGATGGTAGTGAAGTTGGTAAGCATACCGCCTGGCCAACGTTCGATTACAAAGGGCATATTTACGTTTGCTGCTTTGTCGGCAACAACTTGTTTAGCTTGTTTTTTAGTTGCAACAAAAAGAACTCTTCTTCCAGATTTCGCAATCGATTTAAGAGCGTTTGCTGCCTCGTCTACTTTAGCAACTGTTTTGTAAAGGTCAATGATATGAATACCATTGCGCTCCATGAAGATGTAAGGAGCCATAGCTGGGTTCCACTTTCTTTTCAAGTGTCCGAAGTGACAACCTGCTTCTAATAACTGATCAAAATCTACTCTTGACATTGTTTTGTTTTTTATTCGTTTACATTCTACTGAATCAATTACCAGGTAGTTTTGTTATGCACAATAAGTCCTGATAATTTGGATACTAAACGTACTATGCCCGCCAGTACCGCTGGTACAAACATTAACGTTTGCTGAACTGGAATCTTTTTCTTGCTTTTGGTTGACCCGGTTTTTTACGCTCAACTTCACGTGGATCGCGAGTAACGAAACCTTCTTTTCTCAAAGCAGATTTGTCTTCCGGATTAATTTTAATCAAAGCACGAGCGATTGCCAAACGCAAAGCTTCTGCCTGGCCTTTGTAACCACCACCACCAACATTTACTTTGATATCGTATTGTTCAGCAACACCCAGTTTGTTCAACGGCTGTTTTACGATATACTGAAGGATAGTTGAAGGGAAATAATTTTCAAGTTCGCGTTTGTTAATAGTAACTTTACCGCTTCCTGCGCTAACGAAAACGCGAGCAACTGCTGCTTTTCGTCTTCCGATTGCATTAACTACTTCCATTTTTCTTATTTAAGTAAGTTTATATCAATTGATTTAGGAGTTTGAGCCTGGTGAGGATGCTCAGTTCCTGCATAAACATAAAGGTTGCCCAATAACTTGTCTCCCAATTTATTTTTAGGAAGCATACCTTTAACTACTTTTTTGTAGAGACGCTCTTCTCCTTTTTTCAGGATTGTTGCTGGAGTGTTCTCTCTTTGACCACCTGGGTAGCCAGTGTGTGACAAATACACACGGTCATTCCATTTATTACCGGTCAATTTCACTTTGTCGGCGTTGATGATAATTACATTATCGCCGCAATCAACGTGGGGAGTAAAGCTAGGTTTGTATTTGCCTCTCAAAAGTTTTGCAACTTTTGAAGCAAGACGACCCAAAACCTGGTCTGTAGCATCAACTACAACCCACTCTTTTTGTACAGTTGCTTTGTTAGCAGAAATGGTCTTATAACTTAAAGTATCCACTGCTTGTTTGTTTTTAAAATTGTTAGTTACTAAAAATCAGGCATTTTCGAACATCGGACACAACATCCTCAATACCTTTTAAATCTTTCCTCTCGGTTAGATAATAATCGGACTGCAAAAGTATTGTTTTTCTTTGAATTACACAAATACAGGAATAAAAAAATCACCAAACCAGAGGTACCGGTTCGGTGATTTCGTTTATTTAATTATTCGGAATACGATTAATCAACCTTGATTTTGAACACCACTTTACGCACAAGGGCTTTTTCCCCGTATTGAAGGTTTGTGATGTGAATATCATTTGGGAAATAAATGGAAAAGCGCTGTGGAGTTGCCACATAATAGGTAATCACAGGCACGGTACAATGACCAACATCCTTTCCTTCATTATACGGATTCACCACCGTCCCTTCGCTCAATTTCGCAGAACCGTGCAATTCTTTTCCGGTTACCATATACTGTAAGTCAATGTATTTGCGATGCCCTTCCAGCCATTCATTTCCGGGTTCGCGGGTGGTATATTCCTGTACATTTACAGAGACGTCATCACTTAAGACCTGTTTACCCAAAGGCAATGTAGTCAGGTCATGTTCTTTGATAAACTTAAATGCCAACTGCCATCTCTCAGGATGAGCTTTATAATGACGGGCGAATGTTGCAATATCTATAGAAGGATTAGGCTGGGCTGCTATCCCCTGCAACCATTCTTTTTTATCAAACCAGGCTTTTTCGGCTTTTGTCAGGGGCTTTTCTTTACCTCCGGCATTTGCCGCAAAAGAGACAATCAATGCAAACGCTGCGAATAATGTAAGTCTTGTGAATCTCATTGTTATGGTGATTAGTAATTATTTAAACGAGAATTTATCTGCAATAATAATGTTTTAAAATCGTCTGTACCAACAATATCACCTATCGGTCGGATTATTGGGGGCTGTTCCGGAAGTTGTGCAAACTGGTTCTGCATCCAAAGAACATCCAACCATCGCCCAAATTTAAAGCCGACTTTTTCTAAACGGGCAGATTCATGATAGCCCATTTTACGGTGAAATCCGACACTTACCATATTTTCAGCTGTAATCACGCCAATCCCCTGACAGATACCTTGTAATTTCAGCACTTCAATCAATGCAAAGTAAAGCAGTTGTCCCAGGCCATTTCCACTGCAATCCGGTCGAAGATAAATGACTGTTTCAGCCACCCACTGATAGGCTGCCCTCGGCTTAAATGAAGCAGCATAAGCATACCCGACAATCCGCTCTTCGACTTCTAAAACCAAAATCGGATAAGTCTGAGCAATAGTATCCAATCGTACTGCAAATTCCACTACCGGAGGAACATCATACTCGAAGGTTACTGTAGTATCTGTGATAAAGGGAGTATAAACAGATAAAATTGCCGGATAATCATCCAACGTAGCCAAACGAATCTGTTTTTTCGCCAATGGATTTTCCATAATATATGTATTTGGCAAAACCACTTTCTCTATCTTTTTATAGTAAACATCCATCCAATCAGCATTTACCTTATTGTATTATCAACCCGGCAAAGATAAGGGAAAATGCAGTTCTACCGCAGACGTTCATTCTTTTATTGCGACACCTTATGCAGAATTAAACAGCTCTGCATTTTCCATTCCCCCAAAATATGTTGTAGTTTTGCATAAAAATAGAAGAGATGAATAGCAATCACGATAACGGGAAAGGATTTTTGGGTGGCTGGAAGGGGCTTATCGAGCTGATACCCAACAATACTGAGGCTATTCTGGGAGCCTTTTCATCGCTTCGTTCGCGCAACTACCGACTCTATTTTTATGGCCAATGGATTTCACTAATTGGTACTTTTATCCAACAGATAGCATTGAGCTGGTTGGTGTACCGATTAACAGGTTCTGTGATTCTACTCGCCTCTGTAACTCTGGCCGCACAATTGCCCAGCTTCTTCCTGACACCGGTTACAGGTGTATTGATTGACCGATTCGACCGTTATAAGCTACTGGTGGTCACCCAATCTATGTATATGTTGCAGGCTACCATACTGGCAGCTCTCGTCCTGACCAACCACATTCAGGTATGGCACATCATGACGCTTAGCTTGTTTGTGGGAATTATCAGCGCATTCGACATGCCGGCACGACATTCTTTTACGGTACAATTGGTTGACCGCAAAGAAGATTTGAGTAACGCTATTGCCCTGAACTCTGCTATTTTTAACGCCGCCCGACTTATCGGTCCATCTATTGGTGGAATTCTGATTGGCATTATCGGAGAAGGATTATGTTTTTCTATAAATGCAATTTCCTACATTGCCGTTTTGGCATCTTTTTTCCGAATGAGTATTACCCCTTTGGTCAAAAAGATATCGCATAAAAGCGTGGTACAGGAAATGAACGAAGGAATCAGCTATGCCGTCAATTCACTGACCATAAGGAGCATATTAATCATGGTGACGGTCATCAGCTTTTTCGGATTTTCGCTATTGGTTATATTGCCCGCATTTGCCAAAGACACCTTAGGTGGGAATAGCGACACGCTGGGCTATATGATGTCATCCATCGGAGCCGGAGCTTTGGTTGCAGCGCTTTACCTGGCCGCCCGCAAGAGCGTAATCGGTTTGGGAAAAGTTATCATGATATCCACCTTTATATTGGGAGCCGCAACGGTTATCCTGGCATTTACCCAAATATCAGGAATTGCTTACCTGGTCTGTTTTCCCATCGGATTTTCATTGATTGCCTCTGTGGCATCATTGAACACGCAACTTCAAACTATATCCGACGAAAGGATGAGAGGCCGCGTGATGAGCTTCTATACCATGGCGCTAATGGGTACCAGCCCCATTGGAGGAATGCTGCTCGGAGTCCTGGAAAAATGGATTGGGATTCCTTACGTAATCCTGATTGATGGTGTCGTTTGCATCCTGACTGCTTTCATTTACGAAAAACGTCGTCCGCTTTTGCGTAAACACATGCGTCGCATTTATGTTGAAAAAGGGATTATCCCTGAAATTGCGACAGGTATTGAGTCTGTAAACGGAAAGAACTAAATCTGATACTTAATAAATATCTAAAATGATTCACGAAGAAACAATTTGTGCCGTATCCACAGCACCCGGCGCGGGAGGTGTTGCTCTTATCCGTGTTTCGGGAGAAGACGCATTAACGATATGTGATAAAATATTCCGCCCGGTAAAACAGGGAAAATCGGTATCCACCCAAAAGCCCTACACCCTCAGTTATGGTTCCATAATTAAAAATGAAGAACCGATTGATGATGTGCTGATTGCCGTTTTTCATGGGCCAAATTCATTTACCGGAGAAAATACGGTGGAAATCACCTGCCACGGGTCATTATATATCCAACAACAAATTCTGCAGTTGCTGATTGAAAACGGTTGTCGCTCAGCCTTACCGGGAGAATTTACACAGCGAGCCTTTATGAATGGCAAAATGGACCTATCACAAGCTGAAGCGGTAGCCGACTTGATTGCATCGACCTCAGCAGCCACCCATCGGTTAGCAATGAATCAGATGCGTGGAGGATTCAGCTCCGAACTGGAAAACCTACGTGGCAGAATGCTTGACTTCGTCTCATTGGTCGAGCTGGAGCTTGATTTTAGCGAAGAAGATGTGGAATTTGCTGACCGCTCTCAACTACGCTTATTAGCCGATGAAATAGAAGGCATCATCCGCAATCTGGCCGATTCATTCAGCGTGGGAAATGCCATCAAAAACGGTGTTCCCGTGGCTATTATCGGTGAAACCAATGCGGGTAAATCCACACTACTCAATCTGCTGCTCAACGAAGAAAAAGCCATTGTCTCAGACATCCACGGTACAACACGGGATGTGATTGAAGACACCATTAATATAGGTGGAATCACTTTCCGCTTTATCGACACAGCCGGTATTCGCGAAACCTCCGATGTTATCGAATCACTCGGAATCCAACGTACCTTCCGCAAACTGGAGCAAGCAAGTGTAGTCCTCTGGATGATTGATGGCACGAGTGATAAAGAGCAAATTCTTGCTTTAGCTAAAAAGGTACTTCCAATGACTGAAGATAAACATCTCGTTGTGATTTTCAATAAAGCAGACCTGATCTCTGAGATTCAGAAAGCAGACTTAACTGCATTAATCCCCGGTCAGGAACCACTTTTCATTTCGGCTAAAAACAAAATCAACACCGATAGTCTACATCAAAAGTTGATGGAAGCAGCTCATATTCCTTCTGTCGGACAAAATGATGTAATCGTCACCAACCTCCGCCACTATGAGGCACTGGTCAAAGCGCTTGCCGCCATCGAACGGGTACAAAGTGGCCTACAGATGCATATTTCAGGGGATTTCCTTAGCCAGGATATCAGAGAATGCATGCACTATCTTGGAGAAATATCTGGCCGTATCAGCACCGATGATATATTGGGTTCTATATTTTCGAAGTTCTGCATCGGGAAATAAACCACACCTAAAAAACACACAAAACCGCTGTAAAATCAAGTATTTACAACGGTCTTGTGTGTTTTTATCATAACATGAGAGAGCGTTCCCTCTACTTTATCTATATCTTACTTAAACAAATTCAAATCCACAAATTCCCCCATCATTTTGTACCCTATTTCATTGGGATGCAGAAAGTCATGATCATGAACGTCTGACTGAATAGTGTTCAGCTCATTAGGATTCCGCATCATTTTATCAAAATCAATTACCGCATCAAAGCGCCCACTGGTTCTGATCCATTCGTTCACCGCATTGCGGGCAGGATGACGGAAAGGTTTGTCATAAAATGACCGGGCAAAGGGCAATATTGTGGCTCCATAGACCTTAATTCCCCTAGCGTGCGCTTTATCAATCATCTGTTTATAAGCCTCTATCAGGTCATTTACCACCTGTACAGCATGAATGCTATCTTTTATTCCTCCGATATCATTGATACCCTCCGAGATAATCAACCATTTTACATGCTGATGCCCAAGTATATCCCGATAAAAACGAACAATAGCCGGCTCTCCCTGACCACCTCGCAAGACGCAATTTCCGCCAATTCCGAGATTCAGGACTGCCCTGTTTCTGGTAGCCTTATTTTTCAAAAGACGTTCTGAAAGAATATCTGTCCAACGGTTAAACTTACTGGTTCCCGAACCGCGTCCGTCGACAATCGAATTACCAAGAACTGCTATCGCGGCAGTCTTTGCGGGAACCAGGACATCGATTCCGGCTGTTGCAAACCAGTGATCGGTTTTGATCGCATTACTGAAGTCTGTCGTCAATGATTGATTACCGGCCAAGAGATACGAAGTTGTGCGCGAAGCTGCGTGCCCGCCAATCTGTGGGCCTGCAGCTCCAAAGCAGATGGTTATAGCTACCTTCATTCCCGGCTCCAGGTGAAATGACAAAGGGTCGGAAACGGTTTCTTCATTTGCATTCATCGTGACCTCTTCCTTCCCGCTAAAACGGAGAACTTTGCCGGAAGTGGCCTCTATATCGCTACCGCCTTTTGAGACTGCAATTCCGACAGATTTAAATGTCACGCTATTTTTGCAAAACAGGTTGGTAAACTTCACCCGAAGCGTCTCCCCTCCTATCGAAACCCGAACAACCTGACGGAAAGTATTATTACTTAAGCCTGGTGCCGGTGCCATGTTATTGGCATCCACGAAATATGGAGCGGTACTCCAGGTGCCCACCCATCGTTTTGACGAATCGTTCTTTTCACCTTTAGCAGTCGCATTCAGCGAATTAAAACTTCCAGCTATCAATAAAAAGAGGAATAAGGTTCTTACCGTTGTCAATATCCTGCCTTGCAAAAATACATTTGATTTATATGACATACTACTTATTTTTTAGGTAAGACTACCCTTTAGATTCATCAATCCAAATGATAGCCTTTTTCATTTTACTTTCGGAAAAAACTCTCTGTAGGCCCCAGATAGGACGGCTTTTCTCCACCGGTATTAATCACAATTTTCTGAACGGCGACAATCGGATCCACCATAATGACCTTGAAGGTATGGTAACCTGGCTTGTCCACTTTGACAGTTGCCACAAGCTTACGGATGCTTTCTTTGACCGAGGCATCCCAACCGCCGCCATCACGCCCTTCCCCATGAAGGGTGCCGACTTTGACTTCCAGAATCTGCGGTGCAGAGTCATCCATTGAAACCGCCAGTTTCATAGTCTGTCCGGCAACAAAGTTGATCGTTGGAGAAATATAGACAGAGGCTTTATGTTCACCCGGCGTGAAGAAATAAATTTTGTAGTCCAATGAATTCTGTCCGGTAATCTGGGCGTTAGTCGGGATAGGAACCATCGCAGACAACGTTCTACCCAAGCCCGGAACTTTCTCCCAACTCACCGGCTGTCCGGTTGTTTTCGAGGAAAAGTGTTCCGCTTCCATCGAAACCACGCCATTGCTTTCTACAAAACCCTGCAAATCCTGACGGGTAGGATAAGCCGGATTAGCGACTTTTACATTAACCGTAAAGTCTTTTCCTGCGGCTGCGATTTTCACCTTTCCTGCAATGCTGTTTCCTACAGGGACCAAATCCCAGTTAACAGATACATCCAGTCTTACCTCATCCGCAACGCTGCCCTTTGCAGGCGTGACATTCAACCATTTAGCTGATGCTTTGACTTTATAGGTAAATGGTTTGTTCCCTTTATTAAACAGACTAATCCAGTGACTTTCGCGGGTATATGTGCTGAATCCCGGTAGTTCTGGTTGAGTATCAGCAACATTCAGTGCCGAAGCATCACAACCTTCTACGGCAATAGCAGGTTGCGCCATATTATTGCCGGATACCAATTTCACTTGCGGCATTATATTGGTTTTGGGGTCATTCCAACTGGTATATCCGATGTGTGTTTGAGTCATCATTCCGTTCCATCGTCCATTCCCGATTGTATGATATTCTACCGATAACAGGCTATCCGTCCGGAAACAAGAACGTGCTTTTTCGGCCCATTTGTTAGCTACTACTCCATCCTTAGCCGCATAAAACCGGTTT
>JAUZOF010000229.1 GCA_030706585.1 Bacteroidota bacterium | reverse complement strand
TGAATTTGTTTGTTGATTAAATACAACTGGCCTTTCGCTTTTAATTTCTAGTCAATAACCGATTTAATCTGATTAACCATGAAAACATTTACAATCTCAATGGTAATGGTAGCTCTGCTCGGGATTTTCAATAATCTCCACAGTCAAGAGCTGACATTGGGTGTGAAAGGAGGACTCTCCATCCCTAATCTGACCGGAGGGGGTACTGAGAATCCACTGAACGCCGGTTATTCATCCAGATTGGGTGCGAATTACGGCCTCTACGGTGAGTATCATTTGTCTGATTTGTTTTCTATAACGTTGGGTGTGGAATATTCATCGCAGGGAGGTAAAAAGAATAAATTTCAGGCATTGGCAGTGCCGGCAGAGATGGTTCCGTTGTTGCCTCCAAATACACCTTACCTCTATGCGGATTACAACAGTGAAGCGATCCTGGATTACTTGTTAGTTCCTGTAATGGGACGATTCAGCCGGAAACTTACTGCAACAAGTCCAATAAAAGTATATGCATCCGTGGGCCCATTCGCCGGTTTTTTACTCAAAGCCCATCAGGTGACCAGTGGGTCGAGCATCATGTATATGGATGCCGGGGGGACAATGCCGGTTACAGTTCAGCCCCAGTCATTTGACAGTGACACAAATATTAAAGACCAGTTGCGTACGTTCAATACAGGTGTCATCGGATTTATCGGAATAGCCTATCAGATTTCTTCTAATAATTCCATCTTCATCGAAGGAGGCGGTAATTATGGATTTATTTCTATTCAGAAAGGAACTTCAAACGGAAATAACTACACGGGAGCCGGGGTAGTAACGGTAGGGTATGCCTATTCTTTTTAGAGTTGCAGCAGCAAAAACATGTAAATCAGCACATTCATTGACCGATTTATCCAGAATACGATATTGTTTGCACCACTCCTCCCCACTTTGGGGAGGTTGGGAGGGGTCCCCCACTAGCGCGAGTTTGAGCGCAGCGGGAACTTGTGCTGGAAATTCAAGCAGTTTGTAGTAGCAAATCACACCCCTAAATTAGGCAACACAAAAGATTTGGTGTTGGAATGTAGCCTTATCCATAAGCCGGGATTGGCATTTAATTGCTGCATCGCCTCTTCTTTATCAGCACTTATGCGGGTGTTAAGCACGTTGGCATAGGTCTGAACCTTAGCAGGAGCGGAGTCGGCATCCACGACAGACTGAACGATCTTTTTGGCTCCTAATATCGCAGCCGGCCCAAGTGTGAGAATATATTTAGCGGATCTGCACTCCTTTTCATCACTTTCACTTATGATACTGCCGCCGGCTTTAAACTTGTTGATGTGATGTTCCAGTATGGTACTTGATATCGGGATAATCCCTGCAACGTGGTGACTCTGCGCACCGGAGAAAGGTTTTATATAAGCCAGGTGTGATGCCTGATTTTGTTCCGGACCGTGTCCGATAAAGAATATATCCAAACCGCCCAACTCTTCCAGTTTAGTCAGATACTCAATCAGCGAAGACTCTATATCTTCTGTATCCGTACGCATGGGCGTGAAGCTTTTTATCTTTTTGAAGAAATCATCTCCCAATATGCGCTCAAAATCACGGACAAAGCTTAACCCGTTCTTCATACCCATAGGTGCAAGTGCATCCTGTGTAAAAACATTCAGTCTGGCAAGAAGCGCATCCTGTTCAGTGGTCTTGGCAATCTCTCCCAGCAAACGGTGCAACTCCTGCGCTCCTCTTCCGCCAAGTAGGGCAATATTGATATCTCCTTCTTTGGCCGCTGTACTGTACAGCTCATTCAACATGGCCTTACCTACCTCTACTTCACTTTCCAGTACAATGGGTGTAACACCCTGATCGGTGTACTGAAATTCCTGATCGCTGTTTTCTGACAACCAAACATTGCAGTTGTCTTCGTATCTTGTAAACGATGAATTATTTACAGTCATATTCTTTATCGATGATTTTGGGGGCTAGTGCACTGGCTCCCGGTTAGTATGATTTGCGTTTGAGGTGCAAAAGTAGGCGAGTGAAATGGAATAGTTGTGATAATAATCTCATTTCTTATTTGTCAGGTGGGTCTCTCCTTTAGCGCGAGTTTAGCGCAGCGCAACTCGTGCTGGAAATTCAAGCAGCTTGTAGCTGCGGATTTGTTCAATGAGATTCAGTATTAACTCTCCCTTTGCCTTCTGCAAAATCTATAGCATTACAAAATGGCGGATATTTACTCGTTGATTTTATGCTTTATATATGCGACAGCTACAAGCTGTCTTTGTTTTGGACACGGGGTACGCTTTCGCTAAACCCGCGCCAGAAATGAGCCTTATTTATTATTGTTGGCAATACCTTGTTTTCAGCAGTTTATATTTCAATTATGTATATATCATTATTCCAAACTTGAATTTCATAGTTACTATTGCTTTTGGGGTCTAACCATAAGTTATCTTTTAATTTTTTCAGGTCTTGCGTGAGTTTTTCTTTTATATTTTCAAGAGAATATTCTGTATAAGGAATTCGTTGACAATAAAGTTTTCCTTTCCCTTTTTTATAGGTTGGGTTATTTTTCTTGTAATCTATATAATCTGTATAAATACCCATAGCATTTGGAGCACCAATAAATAGTTTTTTCAAATCGTCAAAAATTGATTTTACTTCATGTAAATCTATTCTTTTGTTTGATTTTATACTTGGTTTTATAGTTTTTCCGTTATTGTCTAGTTTCTCAGAATACCTGAAGGTCTCAGCATTCCTTTCTAAAATGTTATTGATGCTTTCTAAAACCTTATAGTATTTATTGAATTCGTTTTTATCTTCTTCTGAGGCTTTGACTTGTTTATGAAATCTATGGAAGAATATTTTGAATTCAGATGATAAGGCCTTTAAATCATGGCTTTTAAGAAGATTTGTCCAACTCTCAAATTTTGTCAGTTGTTTTGAAGTTACATATTGTTCAAAAAACTTGATGTTTTCTTTTAGTGCTAACTCAATTGCGTGTGAAATTGTAAATAATAGAGGTTGTGCAATTTCGTCGAAACGTCTTTTAGTTTTGGGATATTCTTCATATAAGAAGTCCACCATTCTCTCATATTGTCCCCATATTTGGATATTGTTATATGTTTGTCCAATATAGGTAATAAATCTATCTCGTTCAATCTTGTTCATTTCGGGTCTTAAAATTGTTGGAAACGGGAATTAAAGCTTTAGTTGTAGATTGCGGGCGAATCTCCTTTCAAACCGTTATGTGGCTGATGCGGGAAACGAACCTTGCGGAACGTGCTTCA
The DNA here is from genome assembly GCA_030706585.1 of Bacteroidota bacterium. Lineage (GTDB taxonomy): Bacteria > Bacteroidota > Bacteroidia > Bacteroidales > UBA7332 > CAXXIC01. The sequence goes on along the minus strand of JAUZOF010000229.1, from coordinate 3,735 downwards.
CCCGCGATTAATGCTACACAATGTTGGGTGGCGTTATTATTTTAACTGTCAAACAAGCTTAACCATAAAGTATAATTTTCCCCTTTAATCCTGAAAAATACCCTGATACCATTACCTTTTTGTCTTCATGTCTAATACCTGCCAAAAATTCAACACCAGCATCATCAATTAGAGTTACTTTCGGGGCATAATCATATGGATGTTCGGCAATTACTTCAGTAGCTTCTCTTGATGTATTTCCACTAAAATCAAATTCTTTAATTACTTTTTTAGGTATCTGTTTATCAACTTTCTCTTTCAATTTTTGAATCTGAGATTGTATTTGAAATACTGATGGACCTAAAGCCGCTTGAATATTATTGTCACTCCTACTTGATTCATAAGTTGCAAATGTGACTCCCTTTAAATCTGAAGGGATATAACTTGATTCTGTAGTTCGGGGAATAATTGCAAAAACTCTTTCTTTTCCTAAAATACCAACAGATAAACCGAATTCGTAAAGCAGGTTGTCCCTTATAGATTTATAAGTTTCTCCTCGCATTCTAATCTCATCGTCAGGTGTAAATACAAAAATCGCAAAATCTACATTTTTAATCATTTCAATTAAGTCATCAAATGCGTTGCTTGTCAAATTAAAAACGCCTTGAGTCCAAGCTGTGGGTTCTGTTGTGTATTCAAGCTGTGTCTGTATAGCATATGCAATCTGCAGACTTTCTACAGAACTTCCGATAAAAATTTTTGGTTTCTCTTCCATATTTAATATTCAGTCTTCGATAGTTTGTTTTTTATAATGACACCCAACATCTCCCTATACGACACTCAATTACAGTATGAGACACTAATGTCTTATATTTTTACCTTAGTTATACTCTGTTTCTGTTATAACTATCAGGTTAATAGAGTTGTAACATATAGCGCTGTAAATGAGTAGTTTCTTATACAGGAAGTGAAAGAATCATAGAGAATAGTCTCGTTTAATTGTGTGTTTTTTTATCTCCTCAAGCGTGAGTTAGTCTATCGCTAGTCCCGCATCAAAAAAATACTTTTCAAACTCTCGTGAAAGAGATGATAACGTGCGAATTTACATAAAATAATAAATGTGTGAATGTCAATTGAGTATTTTCTTGTTCTTTTCTGAATGGAGCGATTTAAACTGATGCCGGGTTGACATTTTGTCACAAATTTCTCCGGTTTTCATAGCAGGCAACTCCGCTCTTCCTCTACAGCAACTCCACATATGCTCCACAGTTGTCCACATCCGGGTGGTTTGATAAAAAATCCGCAATGTTGGGATTTTACTGTCAGAATGATAGAAAGGTTGTTTGGGGAATGTAGCCTGAGTGGCGGAGTATTTGTTGCTGAAAATTTCGGAGAAATGATATGTACCCCTCAAGGGGATAGTAGTATATCGGATAGGATAGGGGCGATTGACATTTTGTCAAAATCACTTTCATGCAAATCCCGCTTTTTTTGCACCCTAATCCTTCGCTCATCCTTCGACTATCCTTCGCTCATCGTTCGACCTGGATTCGTGAAATTGGGTAGTTTGATATTGTGCGTTATTGCTGTCTTTTTGCGCTTTTTATTGCCTGATTTTAGTCTAAATGATATTTTGATATTTGTGGGTATGGAGCAGTATTGTGCTTTCATTCGTCGTATATAAAAATAATCGTTGCATATTATGCGGCGTTTAGGTGGATTATTCGTTGCACGGTCGGTTCTCAACGGATTAAATAGCCTATCGGCAAACGTTGTTTCCGTTGCTACAATACCGGCCATCCCTACAGAATTTCAATCCGGCCAAAACATACAAAAAAAAGACCTTCCCGTAACGAGAAGGCCTTTTGATAAAAAACAGAAAGTGATTAGCATTTAATCTTTGATGAACTTCACAGTATAGCTGCTTGCTTCAGAGCGAACTTTTAGTATATAAGAACCTTTCGCTAAATCATTGAGATCAACCGTTGTTGAGCCCATGATATTTACTGATTTTACCAACGCTCCCGAAACTGAATAGATATTAACGGTTGCGCTTACCGGTTGTTTGAAATCGATGTAAGCGTAGTTCTTTACAGGTACGGGGTAGAAGCTGATGGCAGCATCGTCATTTGTACTGCTCATACCTGCCGGAATATTTGTATTGGCAAACTGCGCTGTTTTTACCACTTTAAAACCGTCAAACAGAGATGGGGTGCCGTTATCGCTTACTTCATAAGTCTTGATCTCGATTGTATCTGTACTTACCGTCACATTGCTAAATGTGGGAAGGCCTCTCTGGCCGAAGCGTCCGCTGAACATTCCGAAATAATTGGTCAATCCCAATCCCGATTCTACAGCTGCCATTTGGGCTTGTGAGCGGGGCTCGTATTTCTTCTTACCGGCAGAGTTATTGAGGAAGTAGAGGGTTCCGTTTTGTACATTGAATACTCCTCCAAGTTTTCCTGTCACATTTTCACGGGCATCGAAAGATACGGAGATCTGGTTTAAGACTGCATTTGCAACAAGTTGTTTGCTATTGATTGGTCCCATTACTTCATAGACGTGATCGTGACCTTGCAGTGCCAGATTGATTTTCAACTCGTCGAATACCGGAGCCATAAAATCACGAACGGCTTTACCGTCGGCATCACTTTGGTGGCTGGCGCTACCGGTGTACATGGTCTTGTGATAGAAAGCAATTCTCCATTTGGTGTTAGGGTTTGCTGCAACCTGTGCTCTCATCCATTTGGCAATGGAGTCCAGTTGATTCGTTACACTGTAATCTTCGTAGCTAATTGCCATAAACAATGCATCACCGTACACGAACGAGTAGATACTTCCCGGAACGGTAGATTGAGCTTTGTCAAAGGCCGGACTTAACGTATTGAAGTGGCGGGTAAAATTCTTATTTACAGACTTATCGTGATTACCGACAATGTAAGCCGTCGGATTTTTCATAAAGATGTCTTGTTGGGTTTGGAAGAATTGCTCATATTCCCATTCTGAGTTTGGATTGCCCGATGATTCAATCAAGTCGCCGCAGCTCAACCAAAAGTTTGCATTCGGATACATGGTCTGAGCAGCATGAGTCGTCCGTTGAGAGATGTCAAACATTTCGCTGGTATTGGCCTGCGGGTCAGTAGTGTAAATGAATGAGAAGGGTTCTTTTGATGTTTTAGCGGTTGTAAACGAGCCAATCTGACTCCATGCGCCATCATTACCTACCCTGAAAGAGTATGTGGTGTTAGGTGCCAATCCGGTGGCAAGGGCTTTGTGGTTGGAATAACTTTTCTTTGTGTTATCAGCTATTCCGGCTGAAGCCTGCAATCCGTTTGACGAAACGCAATAATTGGTGGTAAAGCAGGTTGTGTCTGCATCAATCGAGAATGACGGAGTCGCAAAGTCTGCCTCAGAGGTTGTCTTACCTGCAACAATCTGAACTTTACCTTTTGCTATGCCTTGGTTGGTGTACCATGCAAATCCCATGCGAGAGGTAGGATCGCCATTGATGGTCATATTGATGCTGTAAGGATATTCTTTTGCCTTAAGGCTGTTTAGCGCCAATTGCAACTGAGCCGTGGTAGCCGAATCTTTGGCAGAAGCAGCCACGACTGCCTTTTTCAGCGATGTCCATGTCGGAATCGTATAGTTTGCCTCAAGCAATGAATTGGCTACACTGATTAGGGAGTCGGCCTTGCTTAATGCAAAAGTGATGCTTTGTCCCCATTGTACGGGTGCGCCATTGGTGGCAGTCGG
>JAUZOF010000228.1 GCA_030706585.1 Bacteroidota bacterium | reverse complement strand
ATTTGATTTTGTGTTCAGTAACAAATTTCTTTATCTTTTCTTCATTGTCAATGTCGGTACTGAAAACAGAAAGAATGGAAAGCTTCTCATTCCCATTAAATTCGCTTTCCAGTCGGTTCATCATTTTTGCGGCATCCCAACAATGAGGACACCATGTTCCGGTAAATTCGAGCACAATATATTTGCCAAGCAACTCTTTACTCGAAAGTTTGATCTTTTTCCCCAATATGGGCAATTCCCAGTCAGAGACAACTGCTCCAATCTTCAACTGTTGGTGTTTTATTTCCTTCGTTTTTTTATCCAGTTTTCTGCCAAATAAACTTTCTTCACTGAAAAAATTTGCAGGTAATTGAAAATCAACTTTTGAATTTGCAAATGTTTCGCTGCTAGATTGATAACGCCGCCTCCCGTCACTAATTTTATAGTGATAATAGAGTGGGGAAAGTGACTTTTTCTCAAAACAGAGTTCAGTACTTTTGCAATCAGTTGAACTATTCGTTTTGATGATATACTTTATACAGGACTTTCCGCCAATTAATGTGTCCGGTTTTTGTTCAATTATACTTTTAGTGTCAATAAGTGACTTATCTATCAACTTACTCAACTCTTTCGGACTTGTATAAAAATATGGAGAACAACGTTGAATCGGAACAGTATGAGCAGTCCCAACGTTTGTTTCCTTAAATTGCATGGGGTCATCAAGCAGAGTGTATTTGTTTATTGCATTTTTCTCTGAGTAGTAAACAGCATTATTGAAAAAGGCAATAAAATCACCGTGGTTTTTCTTGTATTTTTCATCTGTTTTGAAAAAGTAGTAAAGACCACACAGCGTGTCAGTCGGCACTTTTTGGATAAAAAGTGTTGATGCTGAACGCATTGTACCCTGCTCGGAGTCAATCGTAACTAAATCGCAATGGGCCTGATAGGTGGAGATAGAATTCAGTTTGTCCGCAATCATTTTTAGTTGCGGATACTTTTGGGCATTTGTAGTCAATGACTGTCCGTTTGTCATTCCACAAATGGTGGATAATACTAACATTGCAATTGTCTTCTTCATGGTAGATTACTTTGTCAGTTGCTATTATTATGCGTGTTATGTTCCTTTATGGCCTGTTTGCGCTGCTGCCGCACGAATTGAAAATCAGCGCAGCTAATGCATCATTTGGCTATGCTTACCTTCTTGGTTTCATTGACCGTCTGTTAATATTCTGTTTATCCTACCGCTTGGCTTCCTCTCGCTAAAAAATTAGCGCGGGAGCTGGGCAGGACAAAAACGATTGAACAACAGATTCCTGTTTAGCCACCTATTAAAACCAAAGCAGTTCCAGACTTTCATGCAACAACAATATCTCCGATACTATTCCGGAGCACAATTGCACCCATATTTTTTAGGGCTGAACAAGACCGTCACCTTGAGGCCGACATAAAGAATATTCAATCGATTAGATCTAATATCATTCAACAAATAGCCACTAATTGCAGGAGTAAATCCTCCGGCATTCGAAGTATTGACAAAGAGAGAAGCCGGTTTATCTTTCTCTGCAACCGAAGCAATACCATAGTCACAAAACATCGACAGACGAATTTTCGGTCTGTTCTTTACCGAAAAATCCTCCGATTTTTTTCCAAAAGTGTAACCGGCTTCTACAGAGCCTGCAAAAATAGTATGCAATTGTATGGAAGTTTTCACTGTACGAGGCTCCATTGTCAACCCATGATTGGGCATATCGCTGAAAATACCGTCATTATTATCACCAATCACATCAGTATATGAAGCAGTAGATGTAACATAGGTTTTAGCCTTGCTTCGCCCAACAATATTGAGCATAGCTTTACCTCCCAGTGCGACATAAAATCCTTTTGGAGATTCATAGCCCAGCATCAAGGGAATGCCAACATTAGTAATCTGTTGTGCATCTTCCGTATTCTGAAAAGTAAAATTTCCATTAAAAGGAGTTCCTTCAGTATCAACCATTGACACTACTAATGCAGTATCTATCAGACTCATCTTTGAGGTATAATGCGACAGCTCAATTCCCGTTTGTACCAGCAACCTATTAAAAAGAAGTTCATACCCGATGCCAATCGCAATACCCACATTACCATGTGGGGCGGTTACAGGTGCATCATTAGTAATCTGACTATAGCCCCCCGATCCCCATAACAGAAAACGATTCTGATTCTGATCCTGCTGTGAGGCAACCGGCTCGATATTCCACACAGATAAAACTACGATCAACAGTATTGGCACAAGCTGCTTCATATTTTTTCTGTTCATTATTTTACGATCAAAAGTTGTTTCCTGCTCTCTCCCTTTTCGTTGATAATCAAAAGCAGATAGGTACCAACTGTATTCGGAGCGTCCAGTATATTTTCTCCTGTATGCAGCATTTGTTCTTTAACCGGCAACCCTGAAATATTGAGCAACCGGGCAGTGCCTGTTCCTTCTATTTTAACAATCAACTGACTTGCCTTCGATATGAGTGTGGGATAAACTGCAATATCCGTATGCAACGTTGGTACAACAGGACAAGTAAATAGCGTAACTCCATCGCTGACTCTCGTAATCTTTACGTTATATTCGGCACTGGTATCCAGCTTTCCATGGGCCAGATACAGATATGACTTGGTTGCTCCGTCAATTGCCTGTCCGTTCTTGTACCACTGATAATCAGTAAACGTATAACCTCCGTTATAACTGCTATTATAGAGAGCTAATACATCATTCCACCTTTGAAGGATCACTGACGAAGGGTAATTGACCGTAAACCTGATGGGCAGCGATTTTGTTATTGGCCCATTATCGAATACAACCGAAGCTGTGTATATAGCGGGAAGAACATCCAAAGGTAAAGGCACATCAATATACGAACCGTTTGACGTCTGTTTTACAATATCCTCGAATCCCTCTTCTTTCGCTTTTGCATCAAAAACAACCGAATGCTGTTCAATGTTGCCATAATCAATATCGTAATTCAACGTAAAATCTTTTTCGTCGGCACATATTCGTGGTGATGTTCTCATTGTAGCGGAAAAATCGGGAGAAACCCTTAAATTCAGAACTACGGTACTGTCACAGCCGAAAACGGTTTTCAGATGTTGATAAAAAGTAAAGTTTCCGAAATTAGGTTGCGACGGAATATCATAATTATATTTGGTGTAAGCCTTATTCTGCACTGTCGTATCACTAAGTGTTGTGATCTTCACCGGGTGAACGATGAAATGGAGTATTGTTATACTATCGCAACCATATATAGTTTTCCGATAAAGAGGATAATAATTTGTTTGAGTTCCTCGCTGAAAAATAGTATCTCCATAAGCATATGGCAATTCATCCGAACAAATAGTCCGACTATCCTTCAGGTCATATGATGGATTCACTGTCAATTGCAGGGTAGCAATACTATCACAACCGACCCTATTGACTAGTATTGTAGCATATGAGCCTTGTTGTGTATAAGTCTTTCCATTAAAAATAAATTTATCACCCTGGCATATAACAGCCTTTGTAATAGAATAGGTCGGTTGCTTGACTTTTAAATTAACGATAATTGAACTATCACACCCCGCCACCGACGTAATTGTCCTCATAAGTGTCGTATCGTTCTGAATAAGATTATTAAAGCCATATTGTATATATTTCAACCCCTTACAAATTTCATCCGAAAATGTAGCGCTCTTTTTTACCACATTCAACTTAACAGATACCGTATCTTTCATTTCTCCGTTACAAGTTGATTCTGTATGCGTCATTATCATACGGGCCTGATAGATCCCGGGAGCTGAATAAGTATGAGTCTCTTTATCAAGATTAGATTGCTGCCCGTCTCCAAAGTCCCACAAAATTCCAGAATATAAAAAATCGACATCCGGTTTAAAACTGATAGTATTGTTTACACAGAACTCTTGCTTCAATGAAATCTGACTACTCGAGTTACCATCCACCAGTATCTGCTTATTTAAATCAACTGCACTGGAGCCAACCGAATAGCCATACGATTCATAGTACCCATAACCATATACATAAGCAGTAAAGCCAGTGCTATTTTTCAATGTGTGTGCACCATAAATAATAGGAATTCGGGCAAAAACCAATGTTGTATCCCCTTGCAATGAAGTAAATTGACTCGCAATATTCTTATCATCCAATGTCATTGAAGAAACTCCTGCTTTATGCGTCACAATATTAACATAATGAGATTGAGTTCTTTCCGTCTGAAATGTTCCAAATGTAATTTCATTGATTTTTTGCTCAATAGGACTTATCCATACTGAAGATGGATCTCCATTAGTGGATCCCCCGCAACTTCCACCTATAAAATACAGATTTACCGCACACGGTTGAGATGTTTCTATATAGCATGATTTTTCCTGCGATGTAATTGAAAACTCATACGTTTGTCCCATATCAATCGTAGCAAGTAAACTTCCATTCTTTGTTATTTTTGTGCCGTCTTTTGATGCTGTAACCCGGACCTGATCGTAAGTCCTCCCGACTGAATTGGTTATAGCAAACCGCTTTCCCCAATTATAAACCGGGAAGGCCTGTTCCACCAGATGATCACAGGCAAAACAGGATGACGGAATATTGGCACACACATTTCCATTAAAGACTGCTATCTTCTTACAATCACGAGATTTTATCAGACTACCGGAAAAATCGCCAGAGACGCTTTTTGTTATAACCTGATAAACCTGTCCTTTATTAAGCGTCACCGCAAAGTTCTTATTTACTGCATTCCCATTCATAGTCAATGCTGTAGGCATTATATCCACAACGGTATTATCTTCCGTTGCAACTATCATAAATTCTGCCCCCCCAGTACTGGTTGGGTAAGTCTGTATACGGTAAGTATCAGACAATGCATTCGTTGGCAATACATTCGTTACATCAAATGTTGCACTCTCAAAATTCGACGCATATAATGAAATGGTGTCTGAGGATGACACTACAATACCAAGATCCTCTATTGTTTCTGAGACTCTGGAAGAATAATTATTCGGTATGGATATATTCGTCAACTGTCCAGCTGTTATTGTAAATGTAGAAATCACAGTGTTGGTAGCAGCATTTTTGACAATTCCGCTACAATTTCTTTTTCCAGAAATAATCAATTTCAGATCAGGATCAAATTCATAATTCTTCATAAAGGAGACCCAAAATTCCTTCCCTTGTGTAGAAGGAGCCTGAGACAAAAGAAGCTGGCTTTGCAAAAAGAGAATTACAAGGAATACAATATACTTTTTCATTACACTATCCCTCCATCATTACAAATCTTCGATTATACAAAAATGATTCCATCCCTCCTTATCTTTATATGCATCTACAGCTCTTTGAGAAACATGCAATTTGCAATTATGGATATCTACACCGTCAAACGCGAGCAATGAAAACTCAGGAGGAATCTCACTATCAATTTGTATCTCTTTTAACTTACTGCAATTTGCAAAAGCGTAATCTCCAAAAGTCAGCACACTGCGAGGCAACCGTATTTTCACCAGACTTTCCTTTCCCTGCCCATTACTTGCATTAAAAAATGCAAATGCCGGAATTTCATTTGCATTCGTCGAATCGGCATATCTCCATTCGGAACCTGAATATGCATTAATTGTCACATCTTTTAAATCGACCACAGATAAAACCGGCATTTTTTTCATTGTAATAAAATCTCTGGCATCTATGGTTCCTGTTAACGTCAATTCATTAACGGTTTGTACCTCGGACTGCGTCAATAGTTTACACAATTGACCTGACTTACATTCTACTTTTTTAGAGATTTGCGCCTGCACACTCCATATTAACAGGCTACACAACAAACACAACTTTATTTTTCTCATCTTTATATATTCTTATTGAAATTAAATTTTGATCCAACACAAATCTAGAGTTCTTTCTTCATCTTGTTTCTCTCGTAACAAAAGAATCTTTCTTTTCCAAAAAACGCTAATTGACACACACGAACGGATCAACAGCTTTTCATCTTTATTTTTTGTCTCTATATTTTTCAATTCTACCGTTCATTTCACCATCAAAAATAGCTCAAATGTAAATTTACAATAACAACTGTCAGATATTAGCTTTTCGAATTCAATCTTCTTTTAGAATGCACATCTCCCCTATAATTTCACAATCATAGCTCGTTTTATCACTCGCTGTGTGCATTTTTTCATGGAATAAATCTATCTCTACCTTAGAGATCAAAGATATTAATTATTAACAATATTTTTGATAATTTTATCAGCGATATAAAAATCACACGACAACACCCTCTAATCATCTGTTTAACCGACAAACAAGGCGCTATTGTATTCGTATACCAGGAGACTTACTCCACGAAACACCCCTGATAACAATTTCAAAAAATCTCATTAAGCGAAACAATGTTGCCACTATTAAATTCATTCTCTCATTTCAGCCCATCATCTGCTTGGTATTAAAAGAAGCTCTATTTCGATTATTCTTTGGTATACACTGTCGTTTCTCCGGCATCGGTATAATCGCCATCATTATTATTGTCGGTTTTCAGGGTCATTTTAGATCCCGAAACTTCATACACGGACTTGAATGCCTGAGGCAGTTCGGACTGCGAAAACAAAGAGGTAAAGACACTGCTTCCTTCTTTATACATAATAATGGAACCGGTCGGATAACCCTTAACATCAACGGAAGAAACTCCAATTTCCGTTACTTTCATATTCATAGCATTGCCACTCACGCTCATTGTTCCATTCAACTTCAGATAATCAATATATTTCCCCGTTGACGGATCACGAAATTGAAGCAAGTCACTAAAGCCACTTTGTGTAAACGTAAATTTATCTTTACATTGAATCGAATTACCGCTTTCGGACACAGTGACATCCGCGCTCCAGGTACCCATATAATCTGCATTTACTTCATCATCTTTACTGCACGATGACAACACGATTACCGGCACGATAATCATCAAAAAGGTTTTACACCATTTTATCACTTCAGTCTTTCTCATCTTTAAGTTCCTCCT